>JAJQET010000006.1 GCA_021201515.1 Clostridiales bacterium
GGCCACCTTGGCGATGGGGTAGCCGGTGGCCTTGGAGGCCAGGGCGGAGGAGCGGCTGACACGGGGGTTGACCTCGATGACCGCATACTCGTAGGAGTCGGGGTTCAGGGCGAACTGGCAGTTGCAGCCGCCCTCGATTTCCAGAGCGGAGATGATGTCCAGGGCAGCGGTGCGGAGCATCTGGTACTCCTTGTTGGCCAGGGTCTGGGTGGGGGCCACCACGATGGAGTCGCCGGTGTGGACGCCCACGGGGTCGATATTCTCCATGCCGCAGATGGTGATAACGTTGCCGGCGGAGTCCCGCATGACCTCGAACTCGATTTCCTTCCAGCCGGAGATGCACCGCTCGATGAGGCACTCGTGAACGCGGCTCAGGTTCAGGCCCCGGTCGCAGATCTCCCGGAGCATCACCTCGTCATAGGCGATGCCGCCGCCGGTGCCGCCCAGGGTGTAGGCGGGGCGGACAATGACCGGGTAGCCGATGGTGTTGGTGAAGTCCACGGCGGCCTGCACGTCATGGACCACCTCGGAGGTGACGCAGGGCTGACCGATGGACTCCATGGTGTCCTTAAAGCCCTGGCGGTCCTCCGCCTTGTGGATGGAGGCGGCGCTGGTGCCCAGCAGCCGGACGTTGAACTTGCCCAGCGTGCCGTCCTCGTACAGGTTCATGGCCAGGTTCAGCCCCACCTGACCGCCCAGGGTGGGCAGAACGGCGTCAGGGCGCTCCTTCTCGATGACCTCGGCCAGGGTGAAGCAGTTCAGCGGCTCGATGTAGACGTGGTCGGCCACGTCCTTGTCCGTCATGATGGTGGCGGGGTTGGAGTTCACCAGCACCACCTCAATGCCCTCCTCCTTCAGGGAGCGGCAGGCCTGGGTGCCTGCGTAGTCAAACTCGGCGGCCTGGCCGATGATGATGGGGCCGGAGCCGATGACCAATACCTTTTTTAAGCTCTTATCCAGCGGCATTTCAGTTCGCTCCTTCCTGCTCCGCTTTGGCGGCGGCAATCATGGCGTCAAACTCGTCAAAGAGATAATCGGTGTCCACCGGGCCGGGGGAGGCCTCCGGGTGGAACTGGACGGTGAAGATGCGCTTGCCCTTGTAGCGCAGGCCCTCCACAGTGCCGTCGTTGACGTTGACGTGGCTGATTTCCGCCACATTGGGGTCGATGCTGTCCGATTTGATGACGTAGCCGTGGTTCTGGCTGGTGATGAAGCAGCGGCCCCTGGCCAAATCCTTCACCGGATGGTTGGCCCCCCGGTGGCCGAAGGGCATCTTCTCGCTCTTGGCGCCGGTGGCCAGGGCCATGAGCTGGTGGCCCAGGCAGATGGCGAAGATGGGCAGGTCGGAGTCATACAGCTTCTTAACCTCGGCGATGATCTCGGTGCAGTCCGCCGGGTCGCCGGGGCCGTTGGACAGCATGACGGCGTCAAAGTTGCCGTTCAGCACGGTCTCCGCCGGAGTGTGGGCGGGGAACAGGGTGATGTCCATGCCCCGGGCGTTCAGCCGGCGAATCATGTTCAGCTTCTGGCCAAAGTCATACATGGCGAGGCGATAGCCGTCCCCGGCGAAATGCTCCACATGGTCGGTGGAGGTTTTTTCCACGGTGCCGGATACCCGGTAGGCGCGGATCCGCTCCAGGCACTCCTCTACAGAAAAATGCTCCGCACAGGTGATCATGCCGTTCATAACGCCCTGATTGCGGAGAATCCGCGTGACAGCACGGGTGTCGATGTCCTGAATCCCGGTGATGTCATGCTCCTTTAAATAGTTGTTCAGCGTGTCCTCGCAACGGAAGTTGCTCCCCCTGGTAGCCAGATGACGAATCAGAAACGCATCCGCCCAGGGGCGGCGGCTCTCATTGTCCTCATGGTTCACGCCGTAGTTGCCGATCAGGGGATACGTCATGATAACGCCCTGGCCTGCATAGGAGGGGTCGGTCAGGATTTCCTGATAGCCCACCATGGAGGTGTTGAACACCATCTCACAGATGCAGTCCCTGGTGCTGCCGATGCTGCTGCCCACAAAGGTATCGCCGTTTTCCAGGATTAAGGTTGCCTTCATATCCCACATTCCACCTTTCTGATTTCTGACTTCCCCTGGGAAATCTGTCGCAGCCCGGCAGGGCGGCGGACAACCCGGAGACTTGAAAAAACAGGAAGCGCCGCGCGTCACATTCCGTACACGCGTAGAACTTCCCTGTAGTCTTTCTTCGCTCTATTATGCCACAAAACGGTGTGGAATGCAACCAGAGAATTTTGCTTTTTTCGATTTCTCCAATCCGGCCAAGGAAATCCCCATATTTTCCGCACCTCTGGACACAATAACCGGGAAGAGGAAGGGGGAGCGGCCTGTGGCGATCTGTATTCTGCGCACGGTGATTTTATATCTGCTGCTGGTGGTGAGTATGCGTCTCATGGGGAAGAAGCAGGTGGGGGAGCTGGAACCGGCGGAGCTGGTGCTGGCCATGGTGCTGTCCGACCTGGCCAGCGTCCCCATGCAGGACTTCGGCATCCCGCTGCTGTACGGGGTGCTGCCCATCCTCATTGTGGTGTGCCTGACCATGATGGTGTCGGTGCTGACCATGAAGAGCGTCCGGTTCCGGGGGCTGGTCTGCGGCACCCCCAGCGTCATTGTGGAGGACGGGGTCATCTGCCAGCAGGCCATGGCAAAGAACCGCTTCACCGCTGACGAGCTGATGGAGGAGCTGCGGCTCCAGGGGGTCACTGATTTGAACGCGGTGCGCTATGCCATTTTGGAAAACTCCGGCCAGGTATCCGTCCTCCTGAAAGCGGACGAGCAGCCTCCCACGGCCCGTCAGCTGGGGCTGACGCCGGAGGAAAACGGGTTGCCGGTGATGCTGGTCAGCGACGGCACTGTGCTGGAGGGGAACCTCCGCCGCCGGGGGCTGACCCGGGCCTGGCTGAACGCCCAGCTGGCGGCCTGGCACGTGGGGTTGAAGGACGTGTACCTGCTGACCATGGACCAGTCCGGCGGGCTGTACTTTGCCAGAAAGGAGAAGGGCTCTTGAAACGGTTTTGGGTCTGCGCAGGGCTGCTGCTGGCCCTGTTTGGGGGCGCACTGCTGAACATTTGCTATGTGGACGCGGTGACGGGGCGCATCGCCGACGCGCTGAACCGGGCGGAGGAGGCTGTGGCCCAGGGGGACTGGGAGGCCGCCCGCACCCTGACCGACCAGGCCAGGGAGGTGTGGGAAGGGAGCCAGCTCTGGCTCTCCATCACCCTGAGCCTGTGCGACACCGACCAGGTCAGCACCGGCTTCCAGGAAGTGCAGGGCTTTTTACAGTGGGAGGCCGGGCCGGAGTATGACGGGGCCAACGGGACGCTGGTGGCCTATGTGGAGCATCTGGCGGAGACGGAGCGCATCACCGTCCGGAATCTGCTGTAGCCCGGAAAAAAGCCGCCCCTCTGCATCGTGCAGAGGGACGGTTTTTCTGTCCCTTATTCCACCGTGACGGACTTGGCCAGGTTCCTGGGCTTATCCACATCCAGCCCCTTGGCGCAGCTGACATAGTAGGCCAGCAGCTGCAGGGGGATGATGGCCAGGGAGGGCATAAAGAGGGGCTCCCGCTTGGGGACGTAGACGGTAAAGTCCGCCGTGTCCTCCACGGAGTAGTTGCCATAGTTGGTCAGGCCCATGACGTAGGCCCCCCGGCTCTTGACCTCCACCATGTTGCTGACCATCTTCTCATACAGCTCCGGCTGGGTCAGCACGCTGATGACCAGCATATTCTTCTCCACCAGGCTGATGGCCCCATGCTTCAGCTCCCCGGCGGCGTAGGCTTCGGAGTGGATATAGCTGACCTCCTTCAGCTTCAGGCTGCCCTCCAGGCTGACGGCGTAGTCGATGCCCCGGCCAATGAAGAAGATGTCCTGGGCGCTGGCGTACTTGGAGGAGAACCATTGCAGCCGCTCCTTGTCCTCCAGGATTCGGCTGATGTCGTTGGGCAGCTTTTCCATCTCACTGATCAGGTAGCGGTACTTCTCCTCGTCGATGGTGCCCTGGAGCCTGCCGAACTGGGTGGCCAGCAGGTAGATGCAGGCCAGCTGGGCGCTGTAGGCCTTGGTGGTGGCCACGGAGATCTCCGGCCCCGCCCAGGTGTACATCACATGGTCCGCCTCCCGGGCGATGGAGCTGCCCACCACGTTGACAATGGCCAGCACCTGACAGCCCAGGTTCTGGGCCTCCCGCATGGCGGCCAGGGTGTCCGCCGTCTCGCCGGACTGACTGATGACGATGACCATGGCGTTCTTCGCCAGCTTGGGCTTCCGGTACCGGAACTCGGAGGCCAGGTCGGTCTCCACGGAGATGTTGGTCAGTTCCTCAATGACATACTTGGCGGCCACCGCCACATGGTAGGCGCTGCCGCAGGCCACGATATAGAGCCGCTCCAGCTGCCGGATCATCTCCTCGTCCAGATGCAGCTCCTCCAGGTCGATGTTGCCCGCCTCGTCAATGCGGGCGCTGATGGAGTCCTGGACGGCCTTGGGCTGCTCGTGGATTTCCTTCATCATGAAGTGCTCGTAGCCGCCCTTTTCCGCGGCCTCCGTATCCCACTCCACCACGGAGAGCTGCTTTTCCACCCGCTCGCCGTCGATGTCGTAGAATTCCGCCCCCGCCGGGGTCAGCCGCACCACCTCCTGATTGTCCGGATAGTAGACGTTGCGGCTGTATTTCAGGATGGCGGGCACATCGGAGGCGATGTAGTTCCCGTCCTCGGCCACGCCGACGATCAGCGGGCTGTCCTTCCGCACGGCGTAAATCGTGCCCGGCTCGTTCTGAACCAGAATCCCCAGGGTGTAGGAGCCCCGCATCCGGCGCATGGCCTTGGAGATGGAGCGCAGCATATTGCCGGTGCCGCTGCCGCTGCCAGTGTTGCCGCCCTTGTAGTAGTAGTCCAGCAGGTTGGCCACCACCTCGGTGTCCGTGCTGGAGACGAACCGGTAGCCGTGTTTGGTGAGGAAATCCTTGATCTCCTGATAGTTCTCAATGATGCCGTTGTGGACGATGGTGATTTGCCGGTCCGCGGAGCACTGGGGATGGGCGTTGACGGTGGAGGGGTCGCCGTGGGTGGCCCAGCGGGTGTGCCCGATGCCGCAGCAGCCCGGCACCGCCAGGCCGTTGTTGGTCATCTCCGACAGGATTTTCAGCCTGCCTTTGGTTTTGACCACCTCGATTTTTCCCTGATGCTCCACGGCGATGCCTGCGGAGTCATAGCCCCGATACTCCAGCTTGGACAGCCCGTCCAGCAAAATCGGCGCAGCGGCGCTGCTGCCTGTAAAACCTACAATACCACACATAAGTGTTCCCACCTTTAAGATTGCTTCATAGTCCGGGGGTCGCCCCCGCCCGGGCCGGGACAGGTTGTTTCCTTCCCATGCCACGCACCATCATACCATACTTTTGGAAAAACGAAAAGGGGTTTTTATCCCATTACCTCCGGTTTGGAAAAACCTCAGACAAAGGCGCAGCCGCGCCCTTGCCTGAGGATGTGAGGGGAGAGAGCTGTCAGCGCTCAAAGCCGTTGGGGTTGTTCTTCTGCCAGCGCCAGGAGTCCTGGCACATTTCGGCCAGGCCCAGCTCCGCATACCAGCCCAGCTCCTCCCCGGCCTTGGTGGGGTCGGAGTAGCAGGTGGCCAGGTCGCCGGCCCGGCGGCCCTTGATGACATAGGGGATCTCCACCTGGTTGACCTGGCTGAAGGTGTTCACCACGTCCAGCACGGAGTAGCCCACGCCGGTGCCCAGGTTGTAGACTGCCAGGCCGCACTGCCGACCGATGGCGTCCAGCGCCTTCACATGGCCCTTGGCCAGGTCTACCACATGGATATAGTCCCGCACGCCGGTGCCGTCGGGGGTGTCATAGTCATTGCCGTAGACGCTGAGCTGGGGCAGCTTGCCCACCGCCACCTGGGTGATGTAGGGCATCAGGTTGTTGGGGATGCCGTTGGGATTTTCCCCGATCAGGCCGCTCTTGTGGGCGCCGATGGGGTTGAAGTACCGCAGCAGCACCACGTTCCACTCCTTGTCGGCAAACTGCACGTCGGTGAGGATCTGCTCGATCATGCTCTTGGTCCAGCCGTAGGGGTTGGTGGGGGCGCCCTTGGGGCAGTGCTCCGTGATGGGGATCTCCGCCGGGGAACCGTAGACGGTGGCGGAGGAGGAGAAAATCAGGTTCTTGCAACCGTGGGCCCGCATGACATCCAGCAGCACCAGAGTGCCGGTCAGGTTGTTGTCATAGTATTCCAGGGGTTTGGCAACGCTCTCCCCCACGGCCTTCAGCCCGGCGAAGTGAATCACACAGTCAAACCGGGTTTCCTCAAAGACCTGCGCCAGCCCAGCCCGGTCCCGGATGTCCACGGTGTAGAGCTTCGGCTCGGTGCCGGTGATGACGCCCACCC
>JAJQET010000073.1 GCA_021201515.1 Clostridiales bacterium
AAAACCGGCTGCGCCGGTCAAAAGATACATTGTATTCATTATGCTGTCTCCTTCTCGCATAAAATCGTTCCCCAGGGGTTCCCCCGGAACGATTTTATTCTATGGTCAGAAGGTTGCAGGAAGGTAAAAAAAGCGTGGAAGGAATTGTGAACAGCGAAAAAATTTGAGGCGCTGCGCCCTATGCCAGCGGCAGGCGGACGGTAAAGGTGCTGCCCTCGCCGGGAGCGCTCTGCACCTGAATCGTGCCGCCGCAAAGAGCCACAATGCGGGCCACGATGGAGAGGCCGATGCCGTTGCCGCGGACGGCGGAAACGGTGTCATGCTGATAATACTTTTCAAAGATATGGGAGGCCGTCTCCTCGTCCATCCCAACGCCGCTGTCGGAGAAGGCGAGGACGAGTTCCTCCGCCGTCTGTTTGCCGGTGACCGTTATGCTGCCGTGTTCCGGCGTAAATTTGACCGCGTTATTCAGCAGGTTGAGCCATACCTGCTCCATCAGCTCGGCGTTGCCCGTGTAGGAGAGGTCGTCGATTTCCAGCGCAAGGGAAATGTCCTTCTGCTCCAGCCTTGGCAGCAGCATAATCGCGCAGTGCCGGAGCTGCTCGGACAGGTCATAGTGCTCCTTCTCCGTGATGATTTCGCAGGCCTCCACCTTGGACAACAGCAGCGTGTTCTGGGCCAGGTTGGACAGCCGCAGCGACTCTTCCGAAATCACCTGTAAATACTGCATCCGCTCCGGGCTTTCGACGCCCTCCCCCGTGTCCAGCAGATATTGGGAGAAGCCGGAAATGGATGTGATGGGCGTTTTGAATTCGTGGGAAAACTCGTTGACAAAGCTCTGCATCTCCTGCTTCGTCTTTCTCAGCTCGGAGGTCATGCGGTTGAAGCCCTGATAGATGGCGGTGTATTCCCCGGCGTTTTTGCAGTCCAACGTTACATCCAAATCTCCCTCTGACACCGCCTGGATGCCGTCCAGCAGGACCCCCATTTTGCGGCGGATGGAGCGCAGAATGACGGCGGTGCTCAGGCTCACCACCAGAATCATCAGCGGGATAATCGCTATCATGGAAAGGGCGTCGTCCTCCGTCATGCCAAGCCAAACTCTCGCAACTGCACCGTAGGCCATGACTGCGCCGATGACAACAATGCTGTCCACCGCGAAAATCCACCGGAACTGCACCAACCGGAAGCGGGGCCTGCTGTTACGTTTCATTTTGTGTCCCTCCCGTCTTATGAATCACCGCCCGGTACCCCAGGCCGCGGATTGCCGTCAGTTCAAACTCCGTACAGTCGGCGCATTTGCTGCGCAGGCGGCTGACGTAGGTTTTAATGGTGTCGTATTCCGTCTCGGTGTCATAGCCCCAAATCTCATCCATGAGCTGCTGCTTGGTAAAGACCACGTTGGGATAGGAGAGCAGCTTATAGAGCAGCTGAAACTCCTTGTTGGTCAGCGGAATCGGCTTACCGCAGTGCTGGGCGGAAAAGGTGTCCTGTTCCATGGAGAAGTCTCCAATGACGATTTTCTGCTCGTTTGCAATCTGCGCCCGGCGCAAAATGGCTTCGATGCGCCAAATCAGTTCGTCGTAGTCGATGGGCTTTGTCATATAATCGTCTATGCCCACCGCAAAGCCCTCCTTTTTATGGGCAAAGGTGTTCATTGCAGTCAGCATGATTGCGGGCGTCATGTCCCCGGCTTCCCGGAGGGTGCGCATCAGCTCGTAGCCGTCCATCACCGGCATTTGAATATCGACGATCAGCAGGTCGATATGCTCATGCTCCAGAACATCCAGCGCATCCTGCCCGTTGGCGGCCTCCAGGATGTGATACCGGGGGCTGAGCTTGGCCTTTGTCAGAAGGCGCACCATTTTGTCGTCTTCAACCGTTAAAATCGTGACCATGTCTATATCACCTCAGGTTGATTATACCATAAAAAAGGTTGAATGAACGTAAAAATAAGGTTATCAATCTGTTGTCTGTGCCTGATTTTTGCTGTCCGTGCCAGAGGTCTTGCATTGAAAAAAGGGATATGCTACCGTAAAGCACAAGAGAAAAGGGACGTGTAAAACACCTTTTCAAAGGAAAAAGGGCCCGCTGCAATCAGACCATCACCCTGACCCTGGTCAGCGACGGCACCTATGAGCTGGTGTCCGACGCCTACTGCGAGGAGGCGGGCGAGCGCTGCACCATCGGCGACGGCACCGTCACCATCGACGAACCGACCTATGGCACCTATGATCTGGAGTATGATACCTATTCCATCCAGATGGCCACGGTGGCCTACTTCTCCCTGGCGGACGACCCGGAGGAATACGGCACCTACGGCATTGCCGACATTCTGGCGGGCAACACCATTCCCTCCGGCCACCTGAGCGACACCTACGCCGTGGACACCAGCCTGTCCCCCGCCATGGTGAACTATGGCATCTACCTGTTCGAGAATGAGGACGAAATCGACATCACCAGCAACAACGCCCTCCGGAGCAGCTGGTACCTGGTGGAGACGGAGAGCGAGGCGCTGAACACCCTTTTGACGGAAAAGAGCCTGTACTGCGCCCAGCATAACATTCGCCTGCAATGCTTTGTGAACGACATTCACAGGGAGCAGCTTGTCCACATCAACGTGCAGGAGCAGGGAGGTATGCTGATGTGTACCATCGAGCACTACTGCGACGCCCCGCTGCATCTGGTGGACGGCCTCCCCGTCACCAGCAAGCAGGACAAAACCGCCCACGGCTTTGGCCTGAAAAGTATCCGCATGATTGCGCAAAAATACGGCGGCAAGCTGCGCATCTCCTGTAATGACAATGTATTTACTCTGACGATTGCCATTCCGGTGTGAACAGTACGCCCCGCTTTTCTCCGCCGTTTCCCACGACTGCGCCCCCATTTCCCTGATAAGACCGGGAAATGGGGGCGTTTCTATCATTCGCTGACAGGCTGCGGGCTATGGGATAAATTGGTATCCCTGCGTGCGGCGGCCTCCGGCTCCGTAAACTCCCGCCCGGCGGTGCCCGCGGGGATTCTGGAAACGGGCTTGTCTACATAAGGAACGGTGGCATATTTCATGTTGGAAATTCGTTTTCCTCTCAGCACACAATTACTTTTTGATCTTTTGCAGCGCTTCGTTCAGCGCCCTGATCTGCTCCGGCTTGATGCTGTCCCCGGCCTGCTTAATGAGGCTTTCCAGGCTCAGCCCCGCCATCATCCGCATCAGGTTTTGATTGCCGGAGGTGCTCTTGGCCACGTCGCCACGGCTGGCAATGGCTTGGGCCATCATGCGGCCGACAATGGGGGCGGTGCCGGGGTTGGAGATCAGCTCCCCGAAGGTGTCCTTGATGGAATAGCAATCCGGCTTTAGCGTGTCCTTGTCGAACCAGTTGGTCACATCTCCGGCGGTGCCGAAGCGGTAGGCCGGGTTGGGCTGGGACACCTTGCGGATGACCATCGTATCGGTGCAATCTCCGGAAAGTGCCTGAACGGTATGCTCTCCCTGGATGGGGACGGAAAAGTTGAAAATATGTCGCGCTGTCTTACGCTCCACGGCCTTGCCGTCCACCATCAGGGTGACGGTAGGCTGGTTGGAATATACCTTGACCTCCGTGACATCCTCCGCCCGGTCCACATAGCGGCTACCGCACAGATGGACAAAGGGCTCCTCCTGATTCCAGTGCGCCTTGTAGAGATAGAAGGCGTCTTTTTTCAGCTTTCGGTCGAAGCTGACCAGACCCTTCTGGTTGACTCCGTGCTTGCCGCCCTCGTCCCGGCCATCGGCTGCGAAATCAAACAGGTTCCAGACGTGGGTGGCCCAGAGGTAGGGACGTTTTTCGATCATCTCTATCATGTGCTCGTGATAGACGCACTGATAGCTCTCGGTGTATTCGCCCTTCTGGGGTGTGCTGCTCTGGAAGGCCGGATTTGCGTCGGCGCCGTATTCGGAGAAGCCGATGATGCGGTCGGGGTATTTTGCGTGATACTCGTCAAAGAACTTGTCATTTTGTTCCAGCTCGCCCAGATACCAGCCAAAATACAGGTTGTAGCTGTTCATGTCCGGAATCTCCAGAATGGGGGAGTCCATTTCCAGCATGAACGCATGGGCCATAACGGTGGGGCGGGTTCCATCCAGGCTGTGGCACAGGTCGTTCAGTGCCCGGTGGTTTTCCAGCAGCGGCTCGTTGACCGTACTGGCAACGGTGATCTCATTGCTGAGGCCCCAGCAGACAATGGAGGGATGGTTGTAGTTCTGCTCCACCAGCTCCCGCATCTGGGATAGGGTGTTCTCCCGGCCCTCCTCCATGAACTGGGAGATGAAGGGAATCTCCGCCCAAACCACAATGCCCTCCTCGTCGCACAGGTCGTAAAATTCCTGCGCCTGCTGGTAGTGGGCCAGGCGCACCGTGGTCGCCCCGATCTCCTTGATAATGGCCATGTCCTGCCGGTGCTGCTCCATTGTCAGGGCGCTGCCCAAATCTGCCCAGTCCTGGTGCCGGGAAACGCCCCGGAGCGGGTATTCCTTCCCGTTCAAAAGGAAGCCCCGCTGAGGGTCCATTACAAATTTCCGGCAGCCAAACCGGACGGACACTTCCTCTTCGGCTACTCTTGCGGTGGCAGTATAGAGATATGGGTCGGCCTTCCCGTTCCACAGGCGGACGGGATTCAGAACGAGCTCCGCCGAGGCGACGCCGTCTTTTACCGTGGCATCGGCAGTCAAATCGCCAATGGAAAAGTGCACGGACTGCCCCTCGCCGTTCTCTACTCTGGCCTCCAGCGCCACCACTGCACTTTGCAGATCGTCCCGGATGACGGGCGTGACCTTCAGGCCGCAGAGGGCAAAGTGTGTCTTATGGACGGAGAGGAGCTTCACCCCACGATAGAGGCCACCGTAAAAGGTAAAGTCAGCCTTCTGAGGGTAAACCGTGGTGTTGTCGCCGTTGTCTACCTGCACCCGGAGTTCTCCGCTTTCCGGCAGCGCCACACGAAATGCGGAGTAGCCGCCCTCATGATGGGCCAGGAGCCTGCCATTCAGGAATACGTCCGTTGTATGAGCGGCCCCATCAAACTGGATATAGTTCACCTCGCCGGACAGCGCCGGGATGGTGTTGACATAGGTGCAGGTGCCCCGGTAGTAATCATTTCCGCCGTCCTGACCGTCGACGGCGTTCCAGGTGTGAGGCAGTGTGACCGGTTCCCCCGGGGCGGATTCTGATTTGTAAAATGTCCAACCTGTATTAAAGGGAATGGAAATCATGATTTGCTCCTTTCTGCATGGCTTCGTATGAATTTTTTGAATTTCTGACGCTGCTTCTAAAGCAGCACCGGGGTGTGACTGCCCAGCATCATCCGCAGCACCCGGCAGGCGCTGCGGCGAATGACGGCGGGAGACAGCCTGCCTTCCTCGCTTGCGGCGAGGATGTGCTCACGGTCGTAAGGATTGCCCGGCATGATCAGGTCGTTCCCGGCGGGAGCGCACTGCTCCGGTTTGGCAGCTGTTTCGTTTGTGGCGGCCCAGTCCGTCATGACCAAGCCATCAAATCCCCCTTCGCAGCGCAGAATGTCTGTCAGCAGCTCACGGTGATTTGCTGTGTAGATGCGGTTGACCATATTGTAGCTGCTCATGACCGTGACGGGATGGGCTTCCTTTACCGCGATTTCAAAGCCCTTCAGGTAGATTTCCCGCAGGGCCCGCTCGCTGACATTGGAGCTGATGCCATTGCGGTTGTCCTCCGTATTGTTGCAGCAGAAATGCTTGACGGAGACGCCACAGCCGGGATGACGCTGGACACCTTTGGTCAGGGCAGATGCCATAATGCCTGTGAGGACTGGGTCTTCCGAATAATATTCAAAGGTGCGGCCTCCCAGGGGATTGCGGTGGATATTCATGCCGGGGGCAAGCTCCTGTGTTTTCTGAAAGGCGACGAGCCGCTGATATTCTTTGTGGAATTTCCCACGGGGGGCAGATACATACGCCTGCACCACTTCCTTGCCGGAAACGCTGCCGGTATTGGTGACCGCTGTAAGGACTAAGATGAAGCCATTTTCTCCTGTGACGGATTTTGTCTCCAGCGCGAAGGCGGTATAACTGAGCCCGTAGCCAAAGGGGTACCGAACGGCCTTTCCAAAGCTGTCATAGTAGCGATAGCCGACGTAGATTCCCTCTTTGTAACGCCTCCTTTTGTTGATATAATGATTCTAACAGAAGCATTCCTTGCTGTCTATTCTATTTTTCGATATTTATTTCTAAAAATAGACATATTCTGAATTATGAGCTAAAATACAAATTTTATATCTAATTATCAAATTCACATTTTTGCGGCGCTGTACTATCATAAAACCAGTACAGGAGGGGCTGGTACTGTGTTTGTCAAGTAAAAATGTGAGCAAAAGGTCCCCCAAAAGGTGAGCACCTT
>JAJQET010000063.1 GCA_021201515.1 Clostridiales bacterium
CTACTTTTCTTGGCGGAGCAAGAAAAGTAGGCCATGCCCTGGCAAGGGCAAACGCACTATCTCCTTTCAATATCCTCATCTCAGGAGAAAAGCCCCGCCGGGAGGACAAAAACCTATTTTCTTTCAACCACCTTTTCTAAAAAGAAAATCGCGGCGTTCCGCTGCCACCCCGCACACATAAAAAACATATCAAAAAGGAGAGAATCACGATGCACGCAATCGTCACTGTAGTTGGAAAAGACCGGGTCGGCATCATCGCCGACGTCTGCGGCCTGCTGGCCGCCCAGCAGGTCAACGTGCTGGACATCAGCCAGACCGTCATGCAGGATTATTTCACCATGATTATGACGGTGGACGTGGCCGGGGCCGCGCTGCCCTTTGCGGAGCTGGTGAAGCTGCTGGAGGAGGAGGGGGCGGCCAAGGGGCTGACCATCCGCGCCCAGCGGGAGGATATCTTCGACGCCATGCACCGCATCTGAGGGGGAGCACCATGCTGAGCAGAAACGAAATTTTACAGACCATTGACATGATCGACCAGCAGCACCTGGACATCCGCACCATCACCATGGGCATCTCCCTCCTGAGCTGCTGCGACCCGAACCCGGAGGCGGCCTGCCGGAAGATTTACGACAAAATCTGCCGCCAGGCGGAGCATCTGGTGGAGGTCGGGGAACAGATCGAGCGGGAGTTCGGCATCCCCATTGTGAACAAGCGCATCTCCGTCACCCCCATGGCCCTGGTGGCGGCGGCCAGCGAGACCAACGACTATGTGCCCTTCGCCGTGGCCCTGGACCGGGCGGCCAAGACCTGCGGGGTGAACTTCATCGGCGGCTACTCCGCCCTGGTGCAGAAGGGCATGACGGTGGCGGACCGGAAGCTGATTGCCGCCATCCCCCAGGCTCTGGCGGAGACGGAGCTGGTCTGTTCCTCCGTCAACGTTGGCTCCACAAGGGCGGGCATCAACATGGACGCCGTCCGCCTGATGGGGGAAACGGTGAAGGAGACCGCCCGCCTGACGGCGGACCGGGACGGCTTCGGCTGCGCCAAGCTGGTGGTGTTCTGCAACGCCGTGGAGGACAACCCCTTCATGGCCGGGGCCTTCCACGGCGTGGGGGAGGCGGAGGCGGTCATCAACGTGGGGGTCTCCGGCCCCGGCGTGGTGTATCACGCCCTCCAGTCCGTCAAGGGCCGGCCCTTTGACGAGGTGGCGGAGACGGTGAAAAAGACCGCCTTCCGCATCACCCGCATGGGTCAGCTGGTGGCGCGGGAGGCCAGTATGCGGCTGAACGTCCCCTTCGGCATTGTGGACCTGTCCCTGGCCCCCACCCCGGCGGTGGGCGATTCCGTCGCCCGTATCCTGGAGGAGATGGGGCTGGAGACCTGCGGCACCCACGGCACCACGGCGGCGCTGGCCCTGCTGAACGACGCCGTGAAGAAGGGCGGCGTCATGGCGTCCAGCAGCGTGGGCGGCCTGTCCGGGGCCTTCATCCCGGTGTCCGAGGACGAGGGGATGATCGCCGCGGCGGAGTCCGGCGTCCTGACCATGGATAAGTTGGAGGCCATGACCTGCGTCTGCTCCGTGGGGCTGGACATGATCGCCATCCCCGGCGGCACCTCGGCGGACACCATTGCCGCCATCATCGCCGACGAGGCGGCCATCGGCATGGTGAACAACAAGACCACCGCCGTCCGTATCATCCCCGCCCCCCGGCAAGCAGGTGGGGGACACGGTGGAGATGGGCGGCCTGCTGGGGACGGCTCCGGTGATGCCCGTCCACAGGGAGAGCGCGGCGGACTTCATCGCCAGGGGCGGGCGGATTCCGGCACCCCTTCACAGTTTGAAAAACTGAACAAGAATACAAAAATCCTGCGCCAGGCGGCTTGCCTGGCGCAGGGCGTATTCATATTAGTGGGCAAGGCCCGCTTTGGTTGACCGCCCACCGGTTTGGCGGGGTGCGGCTGCTTCGATAAACTGGAAGTTAGCGAGTAAGCATATTAATAGCTTCCTCTTCCGTTGCAACAAAGAACACATCTTTTCCGTTGTTGCTCTCATAAATAAAATCTTTCAGCGGCTTGCTCGTGTAGTGGGAGTAATCGCCGAATATTGCAATGCGTCCTCCATAATTGATATACTTTTGCAGGATTTCCCCTGCCAACCCGGTGCTGAGAACAAAGAAGTCCTCCGCAACCATTTTCTTATCGATCACGATATTTTTCGTCCCAAATTCATAATTTGCCGTCATCAACACATCCAACGCCGATTGCGCATCGGCAATTACTACATCGCTGCTCTGAATCACAGCGCAGATATGATTGTTCTTTTCAATTTTCCTGATTTTCATTTTGTTTTCCTCTCTTTCAAATCCAATTTATAATTTCTTCGCCTGCGGGTTTTCCATCAGACAAAGCTCCATCAATTCCTTCAAATCATTGGCGTTCACATCATCCGGTTTTTCATAGTTCAACTCGCTCACAAGGATGAATGCAAAGCCGCTTTCACCATATAGATTCCAAAGCTCCTGCAATCTCCTGTTTCTGTGACATTTGCTGTTCAATTCAAAGCGGTGCCGGTTAAACCAGGTTGCTGTATCTTTTGAAGTGCTATAAAACTCCTCGCCTGTGACAATACACCTTACGGAAACCACTCCCATTTCCGGATGGCGGTCTTTCCATCCGGAGATAAGTTCTTTTCTTGTGTTCTTATCCATGATCTATTTCCCTCTCTATTATTTATTCTCTTCAGTAAATTCCGATTTGTCGCTTTGCTTTTGGCATACATTATAACATCTCCCACACTGTTCTGCAAGGGAACAACCATTTTTGTTCACAAAATGTTAATCCTGTAGTCGCATTTTCCCCGCCCTTTTGCGCTATACTATGGGATGAAAGAATCAGGGAACTCTGCCCCGGCCCCGCCGGGAGACGGAAAGAAGGAGCCTCTATGTATCAGGATTACGATTACAACAACTATTCCTACCTCAGCCCGGAGGAGCGGGCGGCGGCGAAGCGAAACTACTTCTCCCGCACCTACCAGACCATGGCCTTCGGCCTGCTCATCACCTTCGCCACGGCGCTGGCCACGGCCATGTACTTCCCCTGGCTGGCCTATAACTACATGGTGGTGCTGGTGCTGTGCGTGGCCCAGATCGGGCTGGTGGTGGCCCTGAACCGGGCCATCGCCACCGCCGGGTATGGCCAGGTGATGGCCATGTTCGCCGGGTATGCCTGCCTCACCGGCGTCACCTTCGGCAGCCTGTTTCTGGTGTTTGACATTGCCACCATCTTCCAGTGCTTCCTGGCCACGGCGGCGGCCTTCGGGGGCATGGCGATTTATGGGGCGGTGACGAAGCGGGACATCTCTCCCTGGATCAGCAGCCTGATGGGGACGCTGATCGGCGTGCTGGTGCTGTCCGTGGTGAACATCTTCCTTGGCTCCCCCATGCTGGACGCTCTCATCTGCGCGGTGGGCGTGGTGCTGTTCATGGGCATGACTGCCTACGACAGCCAGAAGCTGGGCCAGATGTTTGACCAGACCGGCGGGGGCGAGCTGGCGGAGCGGTACAGCGTCTACGCCGCCTTGCAGCTGTATCTGGACTTTATCAACCTCTTCCTGTACCTGCTGCGGCTGATGAGCCGGAGCCGCCGGAATTGACGCATTAACCGGCGGGTCGCATAAAACACAATGGGTCGGACAGAACGCATCCGTTCTGTCCGGCCCTGTTTTTGCCCCAAACCCCGGTTTGCCGTAAAATCTTCACAATTTCACAGTTGTATTTTTTGGGGAATGCAATATAATAAGAAGAATAGCATCTGTCCACAGCATCTCACCCCACGGAGGAACCCAAACCCATGAAAACTCTGCTCTTCCTGTACAACCCCTGCGCCGGCAAGGGGAAAATCGCCGACGCCCTGGGGGCCATCTGCGCCGCGTTCCAGGCACAAAACTACCTCGTCACCATCTACGCCACAAACGGCCCCGGAGACGCCCCACAGGCCGCCCGGACCCTGGCCCCCCGCTACGACCGGATGGTCTGCGGCGGCGGGGACGGCACCCTCAGTGAGGTGATCTCCGGTCTGGTAGACCTGGAGGGGCCCATGCCGCCTCTGGGGTACATCCCGGCGGGCACCACCAACGACTATGCCCGCTCACTGAAAATCCCAGTCAAAGCGGCGGAGGCCGCCGCCCTGGCCGCCTCTGCTGCCGCCCTGCCTGTGGACGTGGGACGGCTGAACACCCGAAACTTTATCTATGTGGCCGCCTTCGGGGCCTTCACCTCCGTCAGCTACGCCACCCCTCAGGTCCGGAAGAATCTGCTGGGCCACGCCGCCTATGTGCTGGCGGGCATCCGCAGCATCAACGAGATCACCTGCTACGAGATGAAGGTGTCCTACGACGGCGGCACCCTGGAGGACGAGTTTCTCTACGGCATGGTGTCCAACTCCATCAGCGTCGGCGGCTTCAAAGGGCTGATGGGGGACAATGTCCAGCTGGACGACGGCGTTTTTGAGGTGCTGCTGGTGCGCAAGCCGGACAACATGATGCAGATGGCCGCCATTCTGGAGGCCCTGGCCAACGGGAAGCCCCACAGCCATGTGCGGATGTTTCAGACCCGCCATGTCACCTTCACCTCGGTGGAGTCCGTCCCCTGGACCACCGACGGGGAGTTTGGCGGCAACCACTCCTATGTGGAAATCTCCCTGATGCGGCAGGCGGTGTCCATCGTCTGCGGCCTGGCCCAGGAGGGACAGAAGGACGCAGGCCGGGAGGAGGACGCCCCATGAGCGACACCATCGCCGCCATCGCCACCGGCCAGGGCCGCTCCGCCATCGGCATCCTGCGCCTCTCCGGGCCGGAGGCCCGGCAGGTGCTGGCCAGGGTGTTCACCCCGGCGGGGAAAACGCCCCTGTTGGAGCGCCCGGCGGGCAGCCTGATTTACGGTTCCCTCCGTCAGGAGGACGGAACCCTCTTAGACCGCTGCATGGCCACCTTCTCCCTGGCCCCCCACAGCTACACCGGGGAGGACACCGCCGAGCTGCAGTGCCATGGCTCTCCGGCGGTGCTGACGGCAGGGCTGGAGGCTCTGTTTGCCGCCGGAGCCCGGCAGGCCAGAGCCGGGGAGTTCACCCGTCGGGCCTTCCTGAACGGCAAGCTGGATTTGACCCAGGCGGAGGCGGTCATCGACCTCATCGACGCGGAGACCACCGCCGCGGCGGTGAACGCCGCCGGACAGCTCTCCGGGGCCATCCGGCAGAAGGTGCAGGGGATCTATGACGAGCTGGTGAACCTGATGGCCCACTACCATGTGGTGCTGGACTATCCCGACGAGGATATTGACCCCTTCACAATACATGAAATTTCGGACACCGTCTCCGCCGCCGTCCGTGACCTGCGGGCGCTGTCCGCCTCCTATCGGCGGGGGCGGCGGCTGACGGAGGGGGTGCCCACCGCCCTGGTGGGCCTCCCCAATGCGGGAAAGTCCAGCCTGCTGAACGCCCTTCTGGGCTATGACCGGGCCATTGTTACCCCGGTTCCCGGTACCACCCGGGACACGGTGGAGGAGACCTGCGTGGTGGGGGGCACCCTGCTGCGGCTGGTGGACACCGCCGGGCTCCGGGAGACCTGCGACCAGGTGGAACAGCTGGGGGTGGCCCGTTCCCGTGCCGCCCTGGAGCGGGCGGAGCTGGTGCTGGCCGTAGTGGACGGCAGCGTGCCCCTGACGGCGGAGACCACGGCGCTGCTGGACGGCCTGCCCGGGGACAGGCCCGTGATTGTGGTGCTCAATAAATGCGACCTGCCCTGTGCAGTAAGTTGCACATCTTTTCCACAGAAATTTGCACAGGTGTGCGCTGTCAGCGCCCGCACCGGGGAAGGGCTGGAGGCCCTGGAGGGGTGCATTACCGCCCTTCTGGCGGAGGGAGAGCCGCCCCCCGCCGGGGAGCTCATCACCAACGCCCGCCAGGCGGAGGCCATCAGCCGGGCAGCGGACAGCCTGGCCGCCGTGGGTCAGGCCCTGGCGGAGGGGATGCCGCCGGACTGCGTCCTCACGGACGTGGAAGGGGCACTGTACGCCCTGGGGGAGGTCACCGGCGGAACGGTGACGGAGGACGTCACAGACCGAATCTTCTCCCGGTTTTGCGTGGGGAAATAAAGGAACCTCTGAACAAATGTGCTTTGACCAAAGGAAATCCCCGGAGGGGGCGGCGCCTTGCGGTAAATTTCCGCCATAAATGCGTTGCAATCGCTTGAAATCCGTCAGGATTACCCTCAAGGGGTATGCCCGCGCCTAACGGCGCTCCTGATCCTGCGCCTTTGCGCCTTTTTGTGAAGCGCAGGCCGACAGG
>JAJQET010000164.1:0-4527 GCA_021201515.1 Clostridiales bacterium
CGTAGAATCCGAAGCTGCCCAGGGTTGCGTCACTTGCCATTACCATAATCAAATACCTCCATTTCCTGTGGGGGGATTGCCTCTTGCGTTCCCCTCTTGTTGATACTATAATAGCACAAAAACGGGCAGATGCAATATGCCTGCAACCTAAAGGTTTGGCTCTGTTTTGTGCTGTAAGCACCAAATTTTGGAGAAATAGATTATTACTGCGAAGGAAACCGGGTGCGCAGGCACTAATTGACGGCATTTGTGCAAAAAATTCTTTCCATGAAAGGAGAAATTCATTATGGCCCTGACCCTGCGGGAGCTTTACAACGAGATGCGGGAGCGGTTCCACCTGAACTGCCTGGCCTCCAACAACGACGCACTGGACCATGTGGTGACCTGGGTTCACCTGGCGGAGGATGTCAGCATTGCCGACTTCTTCTGGGGGAACGAGCTGCTGGTCACCACCGGCTACGGCGCGAAGGACGCGGCGGGGCTGCTGCGCATGGTCCAGCGGCTGAACGAGACGAAATGCTCCGGCCTGGTCATTAACCTGGGCAAGTACTTCACCGAAGCGCCGGAGGAGGTGATCCAGTTCTGTGAGAAGAACCGGATGCCCCTCTTTGCCATGCCCTGGGAGTTTTCCGTCACCGCCTTCGTCATGGCCTCCTGCTCCCGCATTGACCAGAGCAACCAGGACATGAACCGGCTGGCCCGGGCCGCCATCAGCGTCATCCTCTCCCCCACCGCCGCCGGCGCCGACCGGGAGCGGCTGCTGGACTACTTCGACAACGACGCCGGATACCAAATGCTGGTGGTGTTCGTGGAGGTGCCGGAGAGCGACCGCCGCCTGGGCATCCGCCGGGCGGAGCTGCGGTTCCACACCGCCCTGAACAAGTGGGGATTCCAGTATCTGGTGTTCACCTATGAGCAGCGGTTCGTCCTCCTGCTGAATCAGAAGGACACCGCCGTAACGGAAGAGATCGCCCACACCGTCCTGGACACCTACCGGGCCACCTACGGCTATGAGGAGCAGGACCTCCGTATCAGCATCGGCATCGGCTCCCCGGTGAAGGACGTGACCAAGCTGGACGCTGCCTATTATTCCGCCGTCTCCGCCGTCCGCCGGGCACAGCTGACCCACACCGACCTGGTGCTGTTCCGGGATATGGGGTTTTACAAGCTGCTGTACTCCATCCCCGACGACGATCTGATGCTGGACTACTATCAGGAGGTCATGGCCCCCCTGCTGGAACACGACCGACGCCACGGCAGCAACTATAAGGAGACGCTGTTCCGGTACCTGCTCCACGACGGCAGCCTCCAGGCCGTAGCGGATGAGATGTACACCCACCGCAACACGGTGAACTACCGCATGGGCCGTATCCGGGAGCTGCTGGGGAATCCCCTGGCCACCCACAGCGATTGCCTGCCCTATCTGCTGGCTTACCACATTGCAGTGATTTTGAAGGTGCAGGACGACTACGAAGGGTAAGGGGGAAACATCATGATCTGCAACCTCTGCCCCCGCCAGTGCGGGGCGCTGCGGGACGAAACCCATGGCGAGGGCCTCTGCGGGATGCCGGACGCCCCGGTGCTGGCCAGGGCCGCCCTCCACCGGTGGGAGGAACCGCCGGTGTCCGGCACAAAAGGCTCCGGGGCGGTGTTCTTCTCCGGCTGCCCCCTGGGCTGCGTCTTTTGCCAGAACGACCAGATCAGCCGCCGGGGCTTCGGACAGTCCGTCACCGAGGACCGGCTGGGGGAGATTTTTCGGGAGCTGGTGGCCCAGGGTGCCCACAACATCAACCTGGTCTCCCCCACCCATTACGCCCATGTGCTGCGGCGGGTGCTGGCGGCGGAAAAGCCCCCCGTTCCCGTGGTGTGGAACACAGGGGGCTATGAGCGGGTGGAGACGCTGCGGGGGCTGGAAGGGCTGGTAGATGTGTACCTGCCCGATTTGAAGTATCTGGACAGCCAGGTGGCCGCCCGGTACTCCGGCGCGGCGGACTACCCGGAGACGGCGCAGGCCGCCATTTTGGAGATGTACCGTCAGACCGGCCCGGTGGTGCTGGAGGACGGCCTCATCAAACGGGGGGTCATCATCCGCCATCTGGTGCTGCCCGGTCAGCTGGCCGGGGCCAGGGCGGTGATGGACTGGGTGGCGGAGACCTTTCCCCCGGTCGGGGTGCTGTTCTCCCTGATGAGCCAGTATGTGCCCTGCGGCAGAGCGGCGGACTATCCGGAGATTGACCGCCCCCTCCGGCGGGCCGAGGCCCGGAAGGCCAGGGAGTACATGGCCGACCTGGGGCTGGAGGGGTTCACCCAGGAGGACAGCGCCGCCAGTGCGGGGTATATTCCCGGCTTTGACCTCTCCGGGGTGGTGGTTCCTTAGAGGGGGAAGGATAGAGGAACAACCCAGCACCACGAACGGCTAACAGCCAATCGCTATTCACTCATCCCCCTGGGAACCGCCGCTGGCGGCTCCCAGGGGGCCGTTCAGCTCAGAAACTCCATGGGGTCCAGATAGTCCCCGTCCAGCAGCACCGCAAAGTGCAGGAAGCCGTCCCCGCCGTGGGTCTCCCCTCCGGCGGTCTCCCCCACTGTGCCGATCACATCACCGGCGGACACCTGGTCCCCGGCGGAGACGGCGGTCTCCTCCGCCAGGTTGCCGTACACCGTGGTGTAGCCGTCGCCGCAGTCCACGGTCATGACCGTGCCCAGCACCGCGTCCTCCCGGACGCTGACCACCTGTCCGCTCCAGGCCGCCACCACTTCATCCCCCACCTGGGCGGAGAGGTCCACGCCGTTGTGGGTGCGCCAGTCCTCCAGCGCCTCGTTATAGGTCAGGGTGTCCGCGGAGAAGGCGGCCACCACGCTGCCAGGAACAGGATATTGCATTGTTTGGTGCAAGTTATCCACTGTTTCCACAGCGGTTTCCACAACCTCATTCTTGGAAGAACTGTCCGTTTCCGCCGTTTCTGACCCCGTGGCGGGCTCCGACCCTGCGGCGGTTTCCGTGGCCGTCTCCGCCTCATCCAGGGCGGCGGCGCTGTCAGAGACGGCGGAGGTGACGACCTCCTCCGACCCGGCGTCGTCAGGGGCCAGGGCCTCCTCCTGGGCGGCGCTGTCCGAACTGTCCGGCTCCGCCTGCTCCGGCGGCGCGTCCTCGTCCTCCTGGGTCACTGTCACCGTGGCCGAACCGGCCACGGCCTCCGCCACGCTGTCCGTGGCCAGCCGCATCGTTTTCCAGAGATACCAGCCGGAGGCTCCTATGGCGGCTATGCACAGCACCAGCACCATGTAGAAGCCCTTGCCGCTGAAAAACGCGGCTGCCTTCTGCCAAACTGTCTTTTTGTTCATCCTTATGACCTCCGTTGAGAGTGCCGCCGGGCCAGGCCCGGAGGCGGGACAGGGGCTGTCCCTGTGTGCAGTATGGACGGTCAAAGGGGAAAGTATTCACTGAGCTGCAAAATTTTGGATACCGGTTTCAGGGCAATGGCATCCACTGAACGCTCTTGCGCTCCCAGGCAAGGTTTCCGCTTAAAATTATGACTGCGTTTCCCCCAAAACCGCCGCCTTCCCAGGCCGAAAGGCCCCACTTTCGTACCTTTTCCCACATTTCCACCGTTTTTTGCACAGCTCAGGAAAACCTGTCGCCCGGTTTGGGGAAATTTTCCCCAAACCGAATTGTTTTCAGATTACTTTAAGATGCGTAGCATATACTGTACTCAGCTTCCGGGTCGGGGAAACGCCCGCCGCCCCGGTTCAATCGGAAAGCTGAAAGAACGATTCAGAAAAAATAAAAAATTATTGCGTGATTCTTCATACTTTGGACATAATCTTCTAGTATCCTATCCACTGTAAAGAAGATTTCATTCCGAGACAGACCAAGCCAGAAAAGGAGTGTACTTATATGTATTACAACGACCCCAATCAGCAGGAAAACACCACCGGCACCGGCGGTGAGACCCCCAATCAGGACAGTGCCGCCACCCAGCAGAATACCGCACAGCCCGCCGCCGGCCAGACCAGCGGCTACGACCAGTCCTACGGCAGCTACAGCAGAGCCGGGGCCGGTTCCCGGTATAACCCCCTGGGCAGCGAGGACGAGACCGCCCCGCTGAACGCTCAGCAGACTGGCGCCTCCCAGTCCGACGGCGGCCAGCAGGCGGACTATACCGGCTACAGCCAGTCCGGCAGCGGCCAGCAGGCGGGCTACACCGGCTACAGCCAGCCCAGCGCCAATCAGCAGGCGGGCTACACCGGTTACAATCAGACCGGCACCAGCCAGCAGACCGGTTATAACGGTTACACCCAGCAGACCGGCGGCCAGCAGAACGGCTATAACAGCTACAGCCAGCCCACCGGCTACAACAGCGGCGCATACAATGGCAGCGCCAGCGCCACCTATTCCGCCGCCCCCACCCCCAACCATAAGCAGCCGTCCAATAAGGCGCGCCCGGGCCCGGGGTCGCCGGGGGCGGGCCCCGCGCCGGCGGCGCGGGCCGAGTTGTTCGAGGGTTTGATCCATGATGAGGAGGC
>JAJQET010000164.1:4537-6272 GCA_021201515.1 Clostridiales bacterium
CCAGCGCCACCTATTCCGCCGCCCCCAACCCCAACAATCAGCAGCAGTCCTATCAGGCCCCCCTCTCCACGGCGGAGCCTCCTGAGCGCCCCACGCCGCCGAAGAAGAAAAAGAAGGGCTTCACCGGCGGGAAGGCCGTGGCCCTGGCCATCGTCTGTGCCCTCCTGGGCTGCGGAGCCGGCTTCGGCGGGGCCTACGCCGCCCTGACCCTCACCGGCAACAACACCAGCACCAGCACCGACAGCACCACGGTGTACGCCAGTGACCGCACCTCCGTCACCGCCACCACCGAGCTGGTGGAGGCCGGGGACGAGATGACCACCGCCCAGATCTACGAGACCTACAGCGACAGCGTGGTCTGCATCACCGTGTCCACCAGCAGCGGCACCGGGGCCGGCACCGGCTTCTTCATCTCTGACGACGGCTATATCATGACCTGCTACCATGTGGTGGAGGATCAGGAGGCCATGTCCGTCACCCTCAGCGACGGCACCACCAGCTATGTGGCCACCTATGTGGGCGGCGATGAGGACCAGGACGTGGCCATCATCAAGATCGACGCCACCGACGGCGAAACCTTCCACGGTGTCACCCTGGGGGACAGCAGCCTCCTGGCCGTGGGTGATACGGTGGTGGCCATCGGCAACGCCCTGGGCACCCTGGCCAACACCACCACGGAGGGCATCGTCTCCGCCCTGGACCGGGCCATCACCATGAGCGACGGCACCGTCATGAGCCTGCTCCAGACCGACTGCACCATCAACTCCGGCAACTCCGGCGGCCCCCTGTTTAACGCCTACGGTGAGGTCATCGGCATCGTCAACGCCAAGTACTCCTCCTCTTCCTACGACACCTCCACCGCCACCATCGAGGGCATCGGCTTCGCCATCCCCATCAACGATGTGACGGACATCATGAGCGACCTGATGGAGTACGGCTATATCACCGGCAAGCCCTATCTGGGCATCACCGTGTCCACCATCTCCTCCATCATGGCCCAGATGTATCCTGACCAGTATGTGGTGGGCGCTTACGTCAACTCCGTCACCGAAGGCTCCTGCGCCGAGACGGCGGGCCTCCAGGCCGGGGACATCATCACCGCCGTGGACGGGGTGGAGATCACCAGCTCCGCCGAGCTCATCGACGCCAAGAGCACCCACAAGGCCGGGGATGAGATGACCCTGACGGTGTACCGCAACGGCGAATACTACACCATCACCGTCACCCTGGACGAGGAGCAGCCTGAGGACACCACCACCAGCAGCGACTCCTCCGACAGCGGCTCTTCTGACAGCGACAGCTCCGGCAACAGCGACAGCAACTCCTTCCCCTGGGGCGGCAACGGCAGCTCCGGCGGTCCTGACAGCTTCGGCGGCTTTGGCGGAAACGGCAACGGCAGCAACGGCAGCTCCGGCAACAGCGGCAATTCCGGCAGCACCTGGTAAGCCAGGGGCTAAGCACTGAAACACCCCCTCCCGCAGACGCGGGAGGGGGTGTTCGTTATGAGCAGGGGCGGTTTCCTCCTTAGGCAAGGATTGAGAAAGAAAATAGCCTCTAATGAAAAAGCGTAATAATCCATTCTTTTTTACAATAGGAACAATAGCCTGCCCTTACAGTCAGATTTCAGCGACCAAAGGATAATAAAATTGCCGCCACGTTCCGCCGTAAGGCAGGAACGTAGGCGGCAATCGTACCCAGCCGCCATCGGCGGCAGTCTCACCAGTTAGAAGTTACA
>JAJQET010000018.1 GCA_021201515.1 Clostridiales bacterium
TCTTTCACCGTCATTGTGAATATCCTCCCCAAGGTCCCCTAAGTCACCGTACATTTCCTTCCATTGCCGAAGTAAAATCAGCGCATGGTAATGTAAGTATGCTTATCATAGCAAATCAGATTGCTCGCCGTCAATAGCAAAATTGCCAAACTTCCCACCCTGAAACCAATTAAACTCGCCTTTTTCACGACATTTCCGCCGCCGGCCGGGCAAAAAGACGCAGTGGGAACGCCATTTGCGTTCCCACTGCCGCCCCTTCCCATTTTATCCTAAAACATCGGTGAAAAGTGCTAAAATCAAGCAAGAAAATCATGGCGTACCCGTGTCACTTGTGCTAGAATATAAAATAGGTTTTAATTAGATTTCCCAATGTGCAAGGAAACCTGCCACACCAATCAGCAGGGCCGGACCCCATCCGGCCACAAGGAGGAATGTACTATGAGTCCAAAAGCAAGCGAACAGGTCAAACGCTACCAGAATCCCAACGGCCCCACCATCGGCACCGTCTCCCGAGACGTCATTGAACAGGATGGGCTGTACTTCAAGGATATCGACGGCTCCGGCCAGGTCACGGCGGTGAACGACTGGCGGCTGTCCCCGGCGGAGCGGGCCGCGGCCTACGTCCAGACCCTGACCGTGGACGAGAAGATCGCCCAGCTGTTCATCTCGGACTGGCGCATGGGGCCCAAGTATCCCTGCCCGGTGCCCGACCATCAGTTTGTCACCGACGAATCCGGCATCCTGGACGACGCGGAGATGAACGGCAAGACCATCTTTGGTGAGCAGCACCTGCCCGGCACCACTACGCTCATCAAGGACTGGTTCGCCCGCCACCTGATTTTGCGGGCCAACGCCACGCCGGAGGATATGGCGGACTGGCTGAACCAGCTGCACGCCGTGGCGGAGCAGTGCGACCACTTTGTTCCCGTCAGCGTGGCCTCCAACTCCCGGAACGAGAACGGCGAGGTGGTCTTTGGCATGAACGACGCCTCCGGCGTCTTTGCCACCTGGCCCGGCACCCTGGGCATCGCCGCCGCCGTCAAGGGCGACAGCCTGGACATCATCGACAAGTTTGCCGACTGCGTCCGCCGGGAGTGGAACGCCTGCGGCCTGAAAAAGGGCTATATGTACATGGCCGATGTGGTGTCCGACCCCCGCTGGCAGCGGACCTTTGGCACCTTTGGCGAGGACCCGGAGCTGATCACCGCCATCTTTGAGCGGCTGATTCCCGGCATCCAGGGCAGCGAGAACGGCGTCACCCCCGACGGCGTTTCCATGACGGTGAAGCACTTCCCCGGCGGCGGCGCCCGTGAAAATGGCTTTGACCCCCACTATGCCGCCGGCCAGTGGAACGTCTACGCCACGGAAGGCTCCCTCCAGAAGTACCACATCCCCACCTTCCAGCCCGCCGTCAAGTACCACGCCGCCTCCATCATGCCCTACTACTCCAAGCCCGCCGCCGCCAAGAGCGCACCCCAGACCGACATGAACGGCGACAGCGTGGAACTGAACCCCTACGGCTTTGCCTATAATAAGGTGTTCATTGACAAGATTCTCCGGGGCCAGATGGGCTTTGACGGCTACATCAACTCCGACACCGGCATTGTTCATAATATGTGCTGGGGCGTGGAGGCCCTGGACAAGCCTGAGCGGGTGGGCTACGCCGTCACCCAGTCCGGCGTGGACGTCATCAGCGGCCTGTTTGACAACGAGGTGGGCCGGGAGGCCTATGACCGGGCCACCAACGGCTATTATGACACCCATCCCGTGCCGGAGGGCTTCCAAAAGGAGGACCTGGTGCTGACCGACGAGAGTCTGAACCGGGCTGTGGCTCGCACCCTGACCGAGCTGTTCCAGCAGGGCATGTTTGAGGATCCCTACGCCGACCCCGCCAATGCGGTGAAGGTGGTGGCCAACCAGGCCGACTGGGACGAGGCCGCCCTGACCCACCGGAAGAGCGTCGTTCTCCTGAAGAACCAGGACGTACTGCCCCTGACGGCGGACAAGCTGGCAGGCAAGAAGGTCTATGTGGAGGCCTTCGCCAAGGGCGACGCCAGCGCCGCCACCGCCGCCCTGAAGGAGATGGTGGCCGGGGACTGCGCCCTGACCGACAACCCCGCCCAGGCGGACTACGCCATCCTGATGGTCAGCCCCTCCTCCGGCAACTATTTCAGCGCCACCCCCGGCTATCTGGAAATCGACATCTGCGAGGATAAGACCGTTCCAGATGTGGACGAGAAGGGCTGCCCCCTGGACACCACCCACCTGGAGACCACCCTCTCCGGCGCCAGCCGCATCCCCGACATCGCCGTGGCGGTCCACGCAAACGGCGGCAAGGTCATCGCCAACGTCAACTTCCCCCTGGCCTGGATGGTGGGCAATGTGGAGCGGTACGCCGACGCATTGACCGCCGGGTTCGACACCTACCCCTCCGCCACCCTGGACGTGATGTTTGGCCGCTTCACCCCCACCGGCAAGCTGCCCATCACCCTGCCCAAGAACGACGCAGTGCTGGCCGTGGGCAAGGACGGCGTCTGCGTCAGCCCCAACGATGTGCCGGGCTATGACAAGGACCAGTATATGCCCGACGAACTGAAGGACGAAAACGGCAAGGCCTACGCCTACCGGGACGCCGCAGGCAACTACTACGAACTGAACTTCGGCCTGACCTATTAACACCCATCACGGGGCCGCATCCCTCTGCGGCCCCCTGGCCGCCGCTCGTAAGGGCGGCGGCCTTTTCCCATCATCCGGGCGGCGCTGCGTCATCACTCCACCGCCGGGTCTATGCACAGACAGGAGAGGAATCCATGAAACAACAAGCATACAACCCCTATCTGCCCTCCTGGGAGTACGTCCCGGACGGCGAACCCCATGTGTTTGGGGACCGGGTCTATGTCTACGGCTCCCACGACCGATTCAACGCCCCCATCTTCTGTGTCAATGACTACGTCTGCTGGTCCGCCCCGGTGGACGACCTGTCCGACTGGCGAAACGAAGGGGTCATTTACCGGCGGAAGCAGGACCCGAAGAATATTCTGGGCATGCGGCTGCTCTTTGCACCGGACGTCTGCCAGGGGCCGGACGGGCGGTATTACCTGTATTACGCCTACGACTTCATGGGCGTCATGGGGGTGGCCGTCTGCGACACTCCGGCGGGGCAATATCAGTTCCTGGGCCATGTGCATTATCAGGACGGCACCGTCTGGGGCCGCCGGGCAGGGGACCAGCTGCCCTTTGACCCCGGCGTTCTGGTGGACGACGACGGACGGGTGTGGCTGTACTCCGGCTTCTATACCCCGGTGCCTGCGGTTGCCTCCGGCTTCCGGACGCTCCGCAACGACGGCGGCGTGGTGCTGGAGCTGGAGCAGGATATGCTGACCATCAAGACGGACCCCAAGCTGCTGTTCCCCAAGGAAGGGCCAGGCTCCTTCCCCAACCATGAGTTCTTTGAGGCCAGCTCCATCCGGAAGGATGGGGACACCTATATCTTCGTCTACTCCTCCCGGCACAACCATGAACTGTGCTACGCCACCAGCGACCGGCCGGACGGCGGCTTCGTCTACGGCGGCACCCTGGTTAGCATTGGCGACCTGTTCCTGGACGGCAACGAGGACGAGAAAAAGGGCACCAACTACCTGGGCAACACCCATGGCGGGATGTTGCACATCGGCGAGGACTGGTACATCTTCTACCACCGGCAGACCAACCGGCACTCCTACTCCCGCCAGGCCTGCGCGGAGAGGCTGGTGCGAAATCCCGACGGCTCCTTCCAACAGGCGGAGGTCACCAGCTGCGGCCTGAACGGCGGCCCGCTGCGGGGCACAGGCCGGTATGAGGCCAGAATTGCCTGCAACCTGTGGAGCCGGGACGGGGTCGAACGGGTGGACGGCAGCGGCCTGAGGCGGCGGATGAAAGGCCACCCCTACTTCACCCAGACCGGCGGGGACCGGGAGGGGGACGGCGACCAGTACATCGCCAATATGCAGGCCGACGCCGTGGCCGGGTTCAAGTATTTTGACCTGCGGCACGTCACCGGCGTGACCGTTCAGGTGAAGGGGGACGGCGGCACCATACAGGTGTCCGACACCCCCACATTCCGCACTGTCGCCGCCAGCATCCCTTTGAAGCCCACGCAGGACTACGCCGAGTATCATGGACGGATGAACATAGGGGACGGCGTAAAGCCCTTGTACTTCCGGTATCGCGGCGCAGGCGCGATTGACTTTGCGGCGTTTGAGCTGACTTGAGGCAGCGTAGCCACATTGCAAACAGAACACGGGTGTATCACCGGAAAACGGCGATACACCCGTGTTTTTTGAAGCGCTTTTCTGCCCTTCGTCAGTCCTTATCCCAGATCAGGGTGGCGAAGTAGTCCTCCGGGGTCTCCGCCCGGCGAATCATGCGCACGTTGCCGTCCTCCTGGAGCAGCAGCTCCGCCGAGCGGAGGCGGCCATTGTAGTTGTAGCCCATGGAGAAGCCGTGGGCCCCGGTGTCGTGAATCACCAGCAGGTCGCCGGTGTCAATCCGCGGCAGCATCCGGTCAATGGCGAACTTGTCGTTGTTCTCGCACAGGCTGCCCACCACGTCATACCTGTGGTCACAGGGCCAGTCCTCCTTGCCCATGACGGTGATGTGGTGATACGCGCCGTACATGGCGGGGCGCATCAGGTTGGCGGCGCAGGCGTCCACCCCGATGTACTCCTTATAGGTATGCTTGGCGTGGATGGCGCGGGTCACCAGACAGCCGTGGGAGGCCAGCATATAGCGGCCCATCTCGGTGAGGATGCGCACATCCCCCATCCCGGCGGGCACCAGGATGGCCTCATACTGCTGCCGCACCCCCTCGCCGATGGCGTAAATGTCGTTGGCGGGCTGCTCCGGGCGATAGTCCACCCCCACGCCGCCGGACAGGTTGATGAAGTCGATGTCGCAGCCGGTCTCCCGCTCCAGCTCCACCGCCAGCCGGAAGAGCTGACCGGCCAGGGCGGGGTAATAGTCATTGGAGATGGTATTGGAGGCCAGGAAGGCGTGGAGGCCGAAGTGCTTCGCTCCCATGGCCTTCAGCTTTTTGAAACCGTCAAAGAGCTGGAGCCGGGTGAAGCCGTACTTGGCGTCGCCGGGGTTGTCCATAACCTGAAAACCCTCCTTGCTCTCCCCCAGCTGGAACACGCCGCCGGGGTTGAAGCGGCAGGAGATGGTCTCCGGAATGTAGCCGATGGTCTTTTGCAGGAAGTCGATATGGGTGTAGTCGTCCAGGTTGATGATGGCCCCCAGCTGGGCGGCCTTGACAAACTCCTCGGCAGGAGTCTCGTTGGAGGAGAACATGATCTCCTCCCCCTGGAAGCCGCAGCGCTCGCTCATCATCAGCTCGGTCAGGGAGGAGCAGTCCACACCGCAGCCCTCCTCCCGGAGGATGTCCAGAATCTGAGGGGTGGGGGTGGCCTTCACCGCGAAATGCTCCTTAAACCCCGGATTCCAGGAGAACGCCTCCCGGACGGCCCGTGCGGTGGCCCGGATGCCCGCCTCATCGTACAGGTGGAAGGGGGTGGGATACTGGGCGCAGATGGCCTCCAGCTGCTCTATCTTGACAAAGGGAATCTTTTCCATAGTGGCACACACCTTATCTATCTCAAATCGCCTTCTATTGTATCGGATTTGACGGCGGTTGACAAGAGCAAAGTGAAGGTTTGTCGAAAAAAACTTGCACGCAATTTCCGGGCTGCACGCTTGCATTTTTGACAGAGACGGACAAAAGGGGCCGGGGATTCCCCCCGCCCCTTTGTGGAAAACAGAAAAAAATCTGTTCCGCCGAAAAAACGGTTGAAAAAATACCGGACCGGGCGTATAATGACCCATATAGCCAGCAGATGCTTGCAGGAAACAGGGCGGTACACAGTTGCCCCGCCGCCCACCGAAGGAGTAACACTCTCAGGGGTCTCAAGGGGGAGACCGGGACTGTAAGCGGATGGCACTCTGGAGAAGCCCGTGCAAGGCGCGGGGGCCGAAGGTGCAATGCAGGGCGGAAGCCCTTGCAAATCTCTCAGGCAAAAGGACAGAGCAGGAGCGGCGGCATCCGGGAGGATGGGAGGCCCATACCCTCCGCGCCGGTTTCCATTTGTCGCTTGAGGGCAGACCTTTGGGGGTCTGTCCTTTATTTATACTGTCCGCAATCCGGTGGGCAGAGGCGAGGACACAGAAACGGAAAGAGAGGATTCCCCATGATTGAACTGATTACCAACATCAACAGCGCTGTGAACAACGTGGTTTG
>JAJQET010000199.1 GCA_021201515.1 Clostridiales bacterium
AGCCGCCATCGGCGGCAGCTTTGGTGCGTGTAAAGTTACATCGTCTGTTGCCTGACAGACCACCTGATTGAGAGACAAGGCGGAGCCGCCTGTGGGATAGAGGGAGATTCTTAAGAGGGACGCACGGCGGCCCTCTTAAGCCGCCCTCTTTCCCCCATTTCTCGGCGGCGCGAGAAATGGGGCCCCCGGAGGGAAACCACTTATTTCCTTTCTCAATCCTTGTCTAAGGAGAATCAGCACAACCCCTGTTTCCTTCCTCTTTCCTTGCCTAAGGAACCCTGCCCACCCCGGGACAGGGAAAACTTACGGTAAGGCTTTACTTTCACGCTTTAAGATGGTAAAATGTGAAACTGTAGAGCGGCGGTTCCCGCCGCAGCCATCGGGAAAAGGAGGATGCCCCATGTCCAAGGTAAGCGGAAAGCAGGAGAGCATGGGCCTGTACAAGGCCATTTTGGAGCTGAAGGATTTGGATGAGTGCCACCGGTTCTTTCAGGATCTGTGTACGGTATCGGAGCTGCGGGCCATGGAGCAGCGGTATGACGTGGCCGTGCTGTTGCAGCAGGGCATGATTTACAACCATATTCTGGAAAAGACCGGGGCCAGCAGCGCCACCATCAGCCGGGTGAACCGGGCACTGAACTACGGGGCCGGCGGCTATCAGGACGTCCTCTCCCGCATTCTGGAGCAGAGGGAGCAGGAGGAGTCATGAGCGCGTATGAAGGGCTCGCCCGGTACTATGACGCCCTGACCGGCGATGTGGACTATGGGGCGTGGCTTGACTGGTACCTCCGCTGGTTCGGGAAAAGTCCGGTTCCGGTGGAACTTGTGCTGGATCTCTGCTGTGGCACCGGCACGCTGACCTGCCTGTTGGCCAAACAGGGCTACTCCACCATCGGAACAGACCTGTCCGCCGAAATGCTGTCCGAGGCCATGGAGAAGTCCTTTGAGCTGGAGCTGGAGGAGCCGCCTCTGCTGCTGCACCAGTCCGCCAGCGAGCTGGACCTGTACGGCACTGTGGACGCCTGCGTTTGCAGCCTGGACAGCCTGAACTATGTCACCGACGAGGGCGACCTGCGGGAGGCCCTCCGGCGGGTCCACACCTTCCTGGCGCCGGGGGGCTATTTCCTGTTCGATGTGCTGGCCCCTCAGTGGATGCAGGGGCTGGACGGCCAGATTTTTGTGGACGAGACGGAGGATGTCCTCTGCCTGTGGCGGGCATCCTTTCAGGAGGAACTGCTGACCTACGGCATGGACCTGTTTGAGCGGGACGGGAAGGTCTGGCGCAGAGAGCAGGAGGAGCATCGGGAACGGGCCTGGCAGCCCGCCGCCCTGGAGTCCATGCTGCGGGAGGCGGGCTTCGCCCAGGTGCAGGTGTTCGGCGGCATGGAGGAACGTCCGCCGGAGGCATCGGACGGGCGGCTCTTTTTCGTCTGCACCAACGGCCCCGGCGGGCAGACCACAACATCAATTTCATGATACTATAGGAGAAAATCATTATGGCAAGCTATCGCATTGACCGTATCAATGAGGACATCCGCAAGGAGCTGTCCCAGCTGATCCGCAATTTAAAGGACCCAAGAGTGCAGGGCATGATCTCTGTCACCCGGACGGAGACCGCCAACGACCTGCGCTACTGCACCGTCTACGTCTCCCCACTGGACAAGGGGGACGTGAAGGAGGTTATCAAGGGGCTGAAATCCGCCTCCGGCTTCCTGCGGCGGGAGCTGGGCCACAACATGAGCCTGCGGTATACGCCGGAGCTAACCTTTGTGGCGGACGACTCCATTGAGCGGGGCAGCCGCATCATTCAGATGATCAACCACATCTCCGCCCAGGACGCGGAAAAGGCCGCCCAGGCGGAAGGTGCCGGGACTGCGCCGGAGGAAGGGGCTCCTGACCATGACTGAGCAGGAGGCCGCCCGCTGGCTGCTGGAGCGGGACAACTTTCTGGTGCTGACCCACGTTCGCCCGGACGGGGATACCCTGGGCTGCGCCGCCGCCCTGTGTCTGGCGTTGCAGGCGCTGGGCAAGACGGCGTGGACCATGCCCAACCCGGAGGTGACGCCGGACTACCCGGACTATCTGGACTTTCAGTGGGCGCCGGAGGGATACGCGCCGGAGCATATCGTCAGCGTGGACATTGCGGACGAAGGGCTCTTCCCGGCGGGCTATGAGCCGTTCGTGGGCAAAAGCGGGCTTTGCATCGACCATCACGGCTCCAACCGCCGCTACGCCCAAAATCTGTGCCTGGACGCCTCCGCCTCCGCCTGCGGGGAAATCCTCTACCGCATTTGCAGGCTGCTGGGGGTGATGACCGAGCCCATCGCCCGGGCGCTGTATGTGGCCATCACCACGGACAACGGCTGCTTCGTCTACTCCAGCACCACGCCGGAGAGCCACCGCATTGCGGCGGAGCTGATGGAGCAGGGCGACTTTGCCCGCCGGGTTAACAAGCACTTCTTCCAGACCAGAGGACGGAAGGAACTGGCGCTCCAGCGCATACTCCTGTCCTCCATGGCCTTCCACCGAGAGGGCCAGGTGGCCGTCTGCGGCCTGACCCTGGCGGACAAAGCCAGCGTGGGAGCTGCGGACGCGGACTGCTCGGAGCTGGCCTCCTTCTGCGCCACCATTGAGGGGGTGCGGTGCGCCGTCTTTGTCCGGGAGCTGACGCCGGGGAACTTCAAGCTCAGCGTCCGCTCCGACGAAACATGGGTCAACGCCAGCGACGTCTGCGCCCGGTTTGGCGGCGGCGGCCACGGGGCGGCGGCGGGGGCCTCCATCCCGGCTCGGACCTTGGATGAGGCCATGGACGCGGCTTATGCCGCCGTAGAACAGACGCTGGACGTGGAATAAGCCGCTCCGTCAGAACGGAAGGGGGAAACAGAGATGAAGCGCAGTTCTTTTCTCACACAGCTGTGGATTGCGGTGGGGCTGGTGGTGGCAGGCTTTCTGCTGTCCGTCCTGCTGCAAAACGGCATTGCGTCCAACATCGGATGGGTGCTTGCGGGGCTTTTGTTCGTCCTGCACCCCGTTTTGCCCCAAAACCAGGAGGAGACGCCTGGGCAGCTGTGGCTTGTCCGGCTGGCGGGGGCGGTGGTGATTCTGGTGGGCGTCCTGGTTCGGTTCCGGGTATAGCCCCGATTTAAAAGAAGAAGTGAGGAGTCCCGTTATGCCAAACGGAATTATCGTGATAGACAAAACGGCGGACTGGACCAGCATGGACGTGTGCGCCAAACTCCGGCGGCTGCTGGGGGAGCGGCGCATCGGCCACGCCGGTACGCTGGACCCCATGGCCACCGGGGTGCTGCCCGTCTTTGTGGGGCGGGCCACAAGGGCGGTGGAGTTTGCCGAGTCCGGAGAAAAGGAATACCTGGCCACCCTGCGTTTGGGCGTGACCACGGACACCCAGGACACCACGGGGGCGGTGCTGTCCACCGCCCCCGCAGTCTGCACCGGAGCGGATTTGGAAGCGGTTCTGCCCCAATTCCGGGGGGAGATTTTGCAGGTGCCCCCCATGTACTCCGCCCTGAAGGTGAACGGCCAGAAGCTCTATCAGCTGGCCCGGAAGGGCCGGACGGTGGAGCGCCAGCCCAGGGCCATCACCATTTTCGCCCTGGAGGTGGTGGAGCGCCTCAGCGACACAGAGTATGCCCTCCGCATCCGCTGCTCCAAGGGCACCTACATCCGGACGCTGTGCCACGACATCGGACAGGCCCTGGGCTGCGGCGGGGTGATGGCCTCCCTCCGGCGCACCGAGGCGGCGGGCTTCACCCTGGCCCAGGCGGTGACGCTGGAGCAGGTGGCCCAGGCGGCGGAGGAAGGCCGGGCCGAGGCCCTGCTTTGCCCGGTGGACGATTTTTTCCGGGCATTCCCCGCCCTTCGCGTGGAAGGGCGGCAGGAGGCCCTTTGCCGCAACGGGAACCCCTTCCCTGCTGACGCGCCGGAGGGGCGCTATCGGGTCTACGGCTCGGATGGTGCGTTCCTGATGCTGGGCCAGTGCAAAAACGGGGAAATGCGCACCGTCAAGAGCTTCTTTTCGGTGTAAGGTGTATCATTAGATGAGGTGAACTTTTTGAGTAAGAGACAACGGGTGATCGCCCTGGGTTTTTTTGACGGCGTACACCTGGGCCACGGGGCGCTGCTGCGGGCGGTGAAGCGGAAGGCGGAGGAGCTGGGCCTCCCCGCCGCCGTCATGAGCTTTGACGCCCATCCCGGCACCCTGGTCAGCGGGAAGGCGGTTCCCATGATCAACACCACGGAGGACCGGGTGTGGCTGATGAAGCACTACTACCAAATCGACGAGGTGATTCTGGCCCACTTTGACCAGGCCATGATGCATATGCCCTGGCGCAGCTTTGTGACGGATTACCTGATTGGCACCCTGGGGGCAGCCTATGTGGTCTGCGGCAGGGACTTTCGCTTTGGCGACCGGGGGGCCGGAGACGCCCGGCGGCTCCAGGACGCCTGCGCAGAGCTGGGCGTGGGCTGTGAAGTAGTGGACATGGTTTCGGTGGACGGGGTGCAGGTACACTCCACGGCGATTCGTCAGCTGCTGGCGGAGGGCCGCATAGAGGAGGCCAACCGCTGCCTGGGCCATCCCCACACCCTGATTCAGACCGTAAACCCCGGCAAGCACTTGGGCTCCCGGCTGGGCTTCCCCACGGTGAACCTGACCGTCCCGCCGGAGGTGGCGGTGCCCGCCTACGGGGTGTACACCACCAAGGTCTATCTGGATGCGGACGACGATGCCACCGCCCAGATCGCCGTCACCAATGTAGGCGTCCGCCCCACGGTGGACAGCTCCGGCACCGTCACGGTGGAGGGCTATATTCTGGACTTCCACGGCAATCTGTACGGAAAGCGGGTGCGAATGGAGTTTTTCCGCCACCTGAGAGGGGAACGCCGCTTTGACAGCGTGGCGGAACTGACCGCCGAGGTGCTCCGCAATGCGGAGCAGACCCGGCAGTATTTCGCGGCAGGAAGCTGTGAATCAGGAGGACAGGACTATGGCAGATGAAATCGTAAGGGTCATCACCTCTGACGGGGCCGTGATGGCCTCCGCCATCACCGGGCGGGAGATGGTGGAGCAGGCCCGGCAAATCCGCGGCACCACCCCGGTGGCCACGGCGGCCCTGGGCAGGGCGCTGATGGGGGCCTCCATGATGGGCAACCAGCTCAAGGGGGAGGACAACTCCGTCACCCTCCAGTTCAAGGGCGGCGGCCCTCTGGGGAACATCACCTGCGTGGCGGAGGCCAGCGGCGACGTGCGGGGCTATGTCCAGAATCCCAGGGTGATGCTGCCCCTGAACGACCTGCAAAAGCTGGATGTGGGCGGCGCCGTGGGGCGGGACGGTACCCTGACCGTCATCAAGGACTTGGGGATGCGGGAGCCCTATGTGGGCCAGGTGCCCCTGGTCAGCGGGGAGATTGCCGAGGACCTGACCGCCTACTTCGCCACCAGCGAGCAGTTTCCCACAGCCTGTGCATTGGGGGTGCTGGTGGACACCGACCTGTCCGTCAAGGCGGCGGGGGGCTATCTGATTCAGCTCCTCCCCGGCGCGGACGACGCCGTGATTGACAAAGTGGAGCGGGGCGTCCGCAAAAGCGGCTATGTGACGGAGCACTTCGCCCAGGGCGTCACCCCTCTGGCCCTGGTGCAGGAGATTTTGTCCGAGTTCGAGGTGGAGGTGCTGGAGACGGTTCCCGTGGCCTATCGCTGCGATTGCAGCCGGGAGCGGGTGTCCCGCGCCCTCATCAGCCTGGGGCGGCAGGAGCTGGAGAACATCGTCCGGGAGCAGGGCGGCTGCACCCTGAGCTGTCAGTTCTGTGGGAAGGAGTACGCCTTTTCCGGGGCCGAGCTGCGGCAGCTGGCCAGCCAGATTTAAACCGACCCGGGAAAAGTTTTCAAAAAAAGCAGTTGACAAACGGTGGGAGAATGGGTATAATAATCCTTGCTGAGTGCAGGACGCAGACGCGAACCTGACAAACGACTGGCATGGGAGCATAGCTCAGCTGGTTAGAGCACCTGCCTTACAAGCAGGGGGTCATAGGTTCGAGTCCTATTGTTCCCACCATTTGTCTCAGCTTCTTTGAATGGCCCGGTAGTTCAGTTGGTTAGAACGCCAGCCTGTCACGCTGGAGGTCGACAGTTCGAGCCTGTTCCGGGTCGCCATTTTTCCATGCCATCGGCATGGATATGCCTCTGTAGCTCAGTTGGTAGAGCAGGGGACTGAAAATCCCCGTGTCATTG
>JAJQET010000175.1 GCA_021201515.1 Clostridiales bacterium
TGGCGTTGATGCGGCTCATGGCCTTGGCCCGCTCCAAATCGTTGGAGGAAAAGGAAAGGGAAAAGCGCAGCTTGTCAAAGGTGGGGACGTACCGCTTCATGTCGTCCGGGAAGAGGTGGACGCAGAAGCCTTCGTAAGCCTCATGGCTCCAGGATTCGTGGATGGTCATGGTGTTCAGCAGGAACGTCTGCTGGGTGTGGGCCGTCATGGACTCTCCGTCCCCCACCTTCACGAAAATGAATCCTTTCGTGCAGAACAGAAGCTCCAGCGCGTAGTGCCAGTGCGCGGGATAATAGAAGGGGATTCCTTCCAAAAAATCGATCTTAAAACCGTTTTCCCCCGCTTCCTTCAAATTTTCGTGGAAATAATGATCCATCAGGACAGCCTCCTTTCCTCAAGACGATAGTATCATAGCTTACAGGAAATGTCAACCAATTTCCAATTTCTCCCAGTTTTAAGGGTGGTTCGGAGGCATCTGTAAGGCGCGCAGCTGCACTTGCGAAAGCTTATGGAAAATCACTCAAAAAAATGCGAAAAATCCCGCCGCTCTTTCAAAAGTCAATATTGACCATAAAAAGGCTAATAACCTGCCTTGGCAAAAAATGACGGCCATGGTATCATTAGGATGCTGAAAGGAACCGGATGAGACAAGTAAAACAAGGTTCCGGACGGCAACTGCTAACGTGCGCGGTGCCAGCCGGGGTTCCGGTGGGCAGGGGCAGCAGTGTGGCAACGCACCCGCTCCCGCTCAGGCAGCGCGCCAACAGAATTCAGGATAAAGGAGTTATGAGTATTATGAAAAAGAATCACAACCAGAAGCTGCCTCTCTTTGGTAAGAAAGTAGCTTTGACTGACCGTCTGATGGACGACGTCTACTGCGATGCGACCCCCCGCACCGATAATTACCGCTATGTGCGCTGATAGACGCTTCCCGCAGTATCGCAGCCTTTCCGCCTCCGCCGGCGCCCTCCGGGTGCGGCGGGCAGGACGGCGCAGCGACCAGCCCAGATGGGTCGGGCTGGCCCGTTAACCTTGCGTTCTTCATTTTTTCTCCTCTTTTCAAAGACGGGGCCGCCTGAGGGCGGCTCCGTCGAGAGAGGGCCAACCAGGGCCGCGGATGCCCTTTATCCGCCGCCCGTTTCCATATAGATTCGCGTTTTCCCCTTTTTTCTTCTTCTTTTTCTTCGGGAACCAGGATCGCCCTTTGGGCGGTCCTGGTTTTCCGTTGTTTCGGCACAGGCGGAGGCGCAGCGGGCAGCCCCCTTTTGGTCAAAACGGATTTTCGTACCGGCCAGAGGTGAAAGCGGACAGGAGGAGCTGTCGTTTCGCGGAGGCAAAAATGAATAATTTGTGTACGCATGATGCAAAAAAGTCAATATCAACCTAAAAGAGGATAATCAGGTACCTTTTCCCAGTCGGGTGGCCGTGCTATACTATAATCACCGTAAGGGTACACGGTAACAAAACCCCAACGGCCACAGCGCAATCGCAGATGGCCGAATCGAACCTTAAAGGAGTGACGCATGATGGAGATTCGTGACAAGAAGCAACAGCATGGCTTTGCAGGCCGCTTTTCCAGCTACATGGAGAAGCATTTGCCGGAAATCGGTGATGCGCTTGCCCTCGATCACTGGCGGACCTGTCAGAGGTATTGAACCCGCCGCAGCAGATAGAACTACAGCGCTTCGTCATCGAGCAACGTGCAGCGGGGACACGCCCGGCACAGCACCGTATCAGCCGGAGCCGTCGGTACCCTATAGACGGCTTGAGGCCAGGAGCAGCCGCCCCCCGCGGAGGAACCCGACAGACAGCATCATATAAGGAGTAAATTGTGATGAACAATCGTGAACAGAAGCAGACCACCCAGAAGAAGGGCAGCTTTGTAGAGCGCCATCCCAACTTTTTCGAGGCTCTGCGCTACTTTGACGAGTGGAACTACTGTCAGCACTGAGCGGCGGCGTTCCCAACCAAACCAAAACCTATCTCATAAAAGGAGTAAATAATGATGAAAAACCGTGAATATAATGAAAAGAAGAACCTGATGGATCGTTTTTGTGACTATCTGAAGAAGCACCCCGAAATCGGCCAGGCGTGTGAAGCCTATACCCGCAGCCTCCACTGAACTACCCCATTTGTAAGGAGTGAACGAACATGAAAACGATGGAAACCAGACAGAAGAAGACCCTTGCAGAGCGTTTCACCGAATTTGCCGGCCGGCATCAGGACGCCTTTGACGCCCTGGCCTACTGCAACGAACGCAACTATCACCGGTATTGATCCGGTTCTGCCCTACAGAGTGGAAGCGGTTCGCAGCAGGAGGCCCCGCGGCATAGCGCAGGGCTGCCCCGCCTCCGTCCCCATCGGGACGGCCCCGGCGGGGCGGATAATCTGACACAACATACAACGCCTGTCACCCGGCTGGGTGGCAGGCGTTTTCTTTTTTTTGGGACGGCATCAGCCCAGACGGGAGAGGGCGGGGCTTGCTCCGTTTCCAAAATGCAGGATTGTGCTGTGAAACTTGCAAAACAGGCGTTCCGCACAGCGGGACGCCTGTTCGGACGATAAATGATAACTCAGACGGCTGCGGCCTGCCGCTTCTTGGCCATGGCCTTGCCGTTGGCCAGCATCAGCTTGATGCGGTTCTCCTGGTTGATTTTGGTGGCGGAGGGGTCGTAGTCGATGGCCACGATGTTGGACTCCGGATAGTTGTCCTTCAATGCGCGGATCATGCCCTTGCCCACGATGTGGTTGGGCAGGCAGCCGAAGGGCTGAGCGCAGACGATGTTGTTGGTGCCGGAATGAATCAGCTCCAGCATTTCGGCGGTGAGCAGCCAGCCCTCCCCCATTTTGCAGCCCTCGCCCAGATAGTCCTTGGCCAGCTCCCGCAGCTGGGCGAAGTCGCCGGGGGCACGGAACCGCCCGGACTTCTCCAGGGCGTCGATCATGTCGTGCTGGCACTTTTCGATGTACCCCATGAAGAAGGTGCAGACCTCCTTCTTGGCGAAGGAGCCGCCGTAAATGTTGCAGTCGGTGACCCGGTTGAAGATTTTGAAGGTCATAAAGTCGGTCAGGCCGGGCACCACCGGCTCCGTCCCCTCGGACAGAAGGAACTCCTCCAGGTGGTTGTTGCCCAGGGCGGAGAATTTCACATAAATCTCCCCCACTACGCCGACGCGGATCTTCTCCTGGCCCAAATCCACCGGAATGGCGGCGAAGTCGGCAATAATCTCGTCAAAGCCCTGGCGCATGGCCTTCCGGCTCATGCCCTGGCCACGGGTAAAGCGGTCCACCAGCCGGTCCACCCAGGTGGTGACCATTGCGTCGGTGTCCCCCCGATTCAGCTCGTAGGGGCGCACCTGGTTGGCCACGTTCATGATGATGTCGCCATACATCATGCCGTAAATCAGCTTCTGAATCAGCGGAATGGTCAGGGAGAAGCCGGGGTTGGATTCCATGCCAAAGCTGACGGAGATAACGGGGATATAGTCCATCCCGGCCTTTTTCAGCGCCTTGCGGAGCAGATGGATGTAGTTGGAGGCCCGGCAGCCGCCGCCGGTCTGGGTGATGAACAGGGCCACCTTATGGGGGTCGTAGCCGCCGTTCTTGATGGCGTCCATAAACTGGCCCACCACCAGCAGGGCGGGGTAGCAGGTGTCGTTGTGGACGTATTTCAGCCCCTCATCCACCACGTTCCGGCTGTCGTTGTTCAGTTGGTCCACATGGTAGCCCTCCAGCTCCAGCAGCTTGCGGAACATACTGAAGTGAATGGGCAGCATCTGGGGCATCAGAATGGTGTACTCCTCCTTCATCTCCTTGGTGAAGAGGAGGCGGCCCTGCTCGTTGTATACAAGTTCTGCCATGTTTGGTAAATCCTTTCCTTGGATGCGCCCACCGGGGGACAGTACCCCGGTGCTGGCGCAGAGGTTTCGTCAGACGGCCGCTGACCTGGCCTGGGCCTCCGATTGCTCGCTGTCCCTGGCCTCCATGGCCGCAATCAGGGAGCGGACGCGAATCTTTACTGCGCCCAGGTTGGAGATGTCGTCAATTTTCAGCTGAGTGTACAGCTTGCCGCCGTCCTCCAAGATGGAGCGCATCTCATCGGTGGTGATGGCGTCCACACCGCAGCCGAAGGACACCAGCTGAATGAGCTGCATATCATCCTGGGTGCAGACGTAGCGGGCGGCGTTGTACATTCTGGAGTGGTAGGTCCACTGGTTCAGCACGGTGCGGGGCTGCTTATCCATATGGTAGGCCACCGCGTCCTCGGTGATGAGGACAAAGTTGAAGCCGGTGATCAGGTCGTTGATGCCGTGGTTGATCTCCGGGTCCATGTGATAGGGCCGGCCGGCCACCACCATGATGGGCATATCGTGCTTCCGGGCGTAGGCGATGTACTCCCTGCCGGTGCCCCGCACCTCGTTCTTGTAGTCGTCATAGGCCTGGTATGCCTTCCGCACGGCGGCCACCGTCTCCTTTTTGGGCACGTCAAATTCCTGCAGGAAGAACTCCGAGGCGTGCTTTTCAAAGTCCTTGGGCCGGTGGAGGCCGAAGTAGGGGTGATAGAATCGGGTGTCCTTGAGCTGGGGAATGTTGGCCGCCAACAGGTCGGGGTAGTAGGCCACCACGGGGCAGTTGTAGTTATTATCGCTGGTGCCCTCGTTGAAGTTGTAGCTCATGCAGGGATAGAGGATGGCGTCCACACCCTCCTCCAGCAGGGCCAGCACATGGCCGTGGAGCAGCTTGGCGGGGTAGCACACCGTGTCGGAGGGGATGGTGCGCTGGCCCTTGATGTACAGCTTCCGGCTGGACTCCGGAGACAGCACCACTTCAAAGTTCAGGCTGGTGAGCAGGGCGTACCAGAAGGGCAGATTTTCGTACATATTCAGCCCGAAGGGGATGCCGATGCGGCCCCGGACGCCGGTGCCCGCTCCCTTGCCCTGCATGGTGCGGAGCTTCTCGTACTTCCACTTCATCAGGTCGGGGTTCTGCACCTTCTTGCCGCCCAGGGGCTTGGAGCAGCGGTTGCCGGAGATGAACCGGCGGCCGCCGTCAAAGGTGTTGATGGTCAGGGCACAGTGGTTGGTGCAGCCGTTGCAGGTGACGGGCCTGGCGGTGTGCTGGAAGCGCTGCAATTCCTCCGCGGAGAGGATGTTGCTCTGCTTCAGGGCCAGCTTCTTCGCCGCCAGGGCCGCGCCAAAGGCCCCCATGATGCCGGAGATGGTGGGGCGGATGACCTCCCGGCCCAGCTCCTGCTCAAAGGCCCGGAGGACGGCATCGTTATAGAAGGTGCCGCCCTGTACAACGATATGCTGCCCCAGGTCGTCGGCGGAGGACATCCGCAGCACCTTGTAGATGGCGTTCTTCACGATGGAGATGGAGAGGCCGGCGGAAATATCCTCCACGCTGGCCCCGTCCTTCTGGGCCTGCTTTACGGAGGAGTTCATAAACACGGTGCAGCGGGAGCCCAGGTTCACCGGCTTTTTGGTGAAGAGGCCCAGTTTGGCGAAGTCGGCGATCTCATAGCCCAATGCCCGTGCAAAGGTCTCGATGAAGGAGCCGCAGCCGGAGGAGCAGGCCTCGTTCAGCATAATGGAGTCCACCGCGCCGTTGCGGATCTTGAAGCACTTCATGTCCTGGCCGCCGATGTCGATGATGAAGTCCACCTCCGGGTTGAAGTGGGCGGCGGCGTTATAATGGGCCATGGTCTCCACCAGCCCCAGGTCGCAGCGGAAGGCGTTCTTGATCAGGTCCTCGCCGTAGCCGGTGACGGCGCTGCCCTTGATGGTGATGCGGTCGCCCATCAGTTCGTAGAGCTTGGTCAGCTCCTGCCGGACGATGGACACAGGATTGCCCATGTTGGAGTGATAATAGGTGTACAGCAGCCCGCCGTCCGGGGCGATGAGGGCCAGCTTGGTGGTGGTGGAGCCGGCGTCGATGCCCAGGTAGGCATCGCCGGAGTAGGCGGCGATGTCGTAGACAGGGGGATGCTGGCTGTTGTGCCGCTGGCAGAAGGCGTCGTAGTCCTCCTGGCTCTCAAAGAGGGCGGGGGCGGTGTCCACGCTGGAGACGGCGTTCTGGGCCTCCTCCAGCTTCTTCAGCTGTTCGTCAAACAGGTGGGCCTCATAGTCGGTGGCGCAGAGGGCCGCGCCGATGGCAGCGAAGCAGTCGCCGTCCTCCGGGAAGACAGCGTGCTCCTCGTCCAGCTGGCGGGTCTCCACAAACCGCTCCCGCAGGCCCAT
>JAJQET010000214.1 GCA_021201515.1 Clostridiales bacterium
ATGTGAGCGAAAGGGCTCGACCTGTTAGCGCTCCAAAAGGTGTGCGTTGGGCCCCCCGCTCATGCAATTCAAAAATTCTATAAGGTGCTGAAGGTGCTCACCTTTTTGGGGCCCTTTTGCTCACATCTTTATTTGACAAACACAGGCAAAATTGGATAATAAAATAATTGCGAGTTTTAAGTTGGTTTTAAAGTTCCTGCGTTATAAAGTAGAATAGAATTTCCGCACAGGGGGAATCGTGATGAATACGAAAAGTAAGCAAAAAGGAAAGTCGAACCGCCGGGCCCGGCGCATCCGCAACGTGATCATTGTGGTGGTGATTGTGGCGGCCATCCTCACCGGCCTGGTGCTGTACGCCCAGCGGGTGGTGGCGGAGAACTTCGCCTCCACCGATGACACCATCGAGAGCGCCGAGGTAACGGTGGGCAGCATCAGCACCACCGTCTCCGGCTCCGGCACCCTGGCCAGCGAAGGGGTGGAGGACGTGACCTTCCCCAGCTCGGTGACGCTGGACACCATCTATGTGGAGGAGGGGGACACCGTCAGCGAGGGCGACCTGCTGGCCTCTGTGGACGCCGCCTCCGTTCTGTCCGCCATGGCGTCGGCCCAGGCGTCGCTGGACGCCCTGGATGAGGAGATCGAGGCGGCCGCCGAGGACGAGGTGGACGAGGAGGTCACCACCGCCCTGGGCGGCCGGGTGAAGGTCATCTACGCCGAAGAGGACGACGACGTGGCCACCGTCATGTATGAAAACGGCGCGCTGCTGCTGCTGAGCCTGGACGGATACATGGCCGTGGACGTGGACGCCGACGACCTGGCTGTGGGAGACAGCGTCACAGTCACCGACTCCGACGGCAACGAGTATGACGGCACTGTGGACGCAGTGGCATCCTCCGCCACCGTCCTCATCGATGACGACAGCGCCGCCTACGGCGACACCGTCACCGTCACCGACGCCGACGGCAACACCGTGGGTACCGGCACCCTGTACATCCATGAGGAACTGAAGGTCACCGGTTACGCCGGCACCGTGGAAGAGGTTGAGGTGGATGTGGACGACGCCGTGGACGCCGGGGACACCCTGCTGACCCTGACGGACACCGCCTACTCCGCCAACTATGATTCCCTCCTGAAAGAGCGGGCCGAGCTGGAGGAGACCCTCCAGGAGCTCATCGCCCTCTACAAGCAGGGGGCGGTGTACGCCACCTTGTCCGGTGTGGTGGACAGCATCTCCTACTCCACAGGCAGCACATCTTCTTCCATGGGCAGCAGCTTTGACACGGCCTCCTCCACGACCTCGTCCTCCGGCGACGGCGGGGAGACCACCCTGCTCTCCATCGCCCCGGATGAAACCATGACCGTCTCCCTCAGCGTGGACGAGACGGACATCCTCTCCCTGGAGGTGGGCCAGGAGGCGGCCATCACCATTGACTCCATCGGCACCGACAGCTACACCGGCACCGTGACGGAGATTGACACCACCGCCACCAGCTCCGGCGGCGTCACCCAGTATACCGTGACGGTCACGCTGGACAAGACGGACAGCATGCTCTCCGGCATGAGCGCCTCCGTTACCATCACCATCGAGGGGGTGGAGAACGCCCTGCTGCTGCCTGTGGACGCTGTGACCCAGACCAGCTCCACCGCCTACGTTTACACCAGCTACGATGAGACCACCGGCGAGCTGGGGGATATGGTGGAGGTCACGGTGGGCCTCTCCAACAGCAGCTACATTGAAATCACCGACGGCCTCAGCGAGGGGGACACCGTCTATTATGACGCGTCCTGCAGCAGCGACAGCTCCGACTTCAGCTCCATGTTCGGCGACATGAGCAGCAGGGGCGGCGACATGGACTTCAGCAGCACGGGCGGCGGCAATGACACCAGCGGCTTCAGCGGCGGCGGAGACGCCGGCGGCTTCAGCGGCGGCAACGCCGGCGGCGGAATGCCGGGCTGAGGAGGCGGTTCACCATGATCGATTTGAAAGAGGTCTCCCGTGTGTACCAGGTGGGCGGCGAAAAGGTGTACGCCCTGGACAAGGCCAGCCTCCACATTGACGATGGGGAGTTCGTCAGCATCATCGGCCCCTCCGGCAGCGGCAAATCCACCCTGATGAACATCATCGGCTGCCTGGACATTGCCGACTCCGGGGAGTACCTGCTGGACGGCACCCCCATCGAGGACTATACCGAGAACGAGCTGGCCCAGATCCGCAACCGGAAAATCGGCTTCGTGTTCCAGAGCTTCAACCTGATTTCCAAGCTCAACAGCGAGGAGAATGTGGAGCTGCCCCTGATTTATCAGGGGGTGAAGGCCGCGGAGCGCCGGGTCCGGGTGGCGGACGCCCTGGAGCGGGTGGGGCTGACCAAGCGGGCCAAGCACCTGCCCACCGAGCTGTCCGGCGGCCAGCAGCAGCGGGTGGCCGTGGCCAGGGCCATCGTCACCCGTCCCTCCCTGATTCTGGCGGACGAGCCCACCGGCAACCTGGACTCCAGGACCAGCGTGGAGATCATGCAGCTCTTCCACGAGCTGCATCAGCAGGGGAACACCATTGTCCTCATCACCCACAACGAGGACATCGCCCGGCAGGCGTCCCGGGTCGTCCACATCCTGGACGGCCATCTCTCGGAGGTGCAGCTATGATACAATCCTTTAAAATGGCCCTCAAGTCCATTTCCGGCAACAAGTTCCGGGCCTTCCTGACCATGCTGGGCATCATCATCGGCGTCATGGCCCTGGTGATTCTGGTGAGCCTGGTGAACGGGGCCACCAGCACCGTCACCGACACCATCTCCAGCCTGGGCAGCGACCTGGTCAGCGTCACCGTCTCCGACGACAAAGGCTCCCCCATTACTCTGGACACCCTGGACGAGTGGATGGACGAGGAGGGCATCGGCCTGGCCGCCCCCTATGGGGCCACCAGCGTCACCGGCAAGTATGGTTCCACCAGCGACACGGTGACGGTCTACGGCACCACCCCGGCCTATGCCGACATTCAGGGGCTGTCCGTTCTGCTGGGCCGGTTCCTGAAATCCACTGACGTGGACAACAACAACTATGTCTGCGTCATCACGGAGACCACCGCCACCACCCTCATCGGCTACACCGACTGCGTGGGGGAGGAGCTCTCCCTGGACGGTCTGAAATTCACTGTGGTGGGGGTACTGGAGGAGGACGATTCCTCCCTGACCTCCTCCCTGATGGGGGATTCCCTGACGGCCTACATTCCCTACACTACGCTGATGCGGCTGTCCTCCACCGTGTCCTCCAGCATCACCAGCTTCTACGTCAGCGCGGAGGACGGCTCAGATATGGAGACTGCCGAGGAGGCCATTACGGCGCTGCTGCTGGAGCGGTTTGAGGAGGACGAGGACGCCTTCACCGTCACCACCAGCGACGTGCTGGAGGAGGCCATGAGCAGCGTCACCTCCATCCTGGCGGTGCTGCTGGGCGGCATCGCGGCCATCTCCCTGATCGTGGGCGGCATCGGCATTATGAACATCATGCTGGTTACCGTCACTGAGCGCACACGGGAAATCGGCATCCGGAAGGCCATCGGGGCCAGCCGGGGGGTCATTTTGCAGCAGTTCCTGCTGGAATCGGTGGTGCTGTGTATGCTGGGCTGCGCCATCGGCATCTTCCTCTCCTGGGGCGTGCTGCAAATCATCTCCGTGGTGGTGTCCAGCCTGAGCCTGAGCTTCAGCATGGAGATGAACGTGGTGTTCATCGCTGTGGCGTTCTGCTTCGCCATCGGGGTCATCTTTGGCCTGTATCCGGCCAACAAAGCCGCAAAGCTGCCGCCCATCGAGGCGCTGCACTATGGCGGCTGACGGGAGGTGCGTACTATGACAGCGACAAAGAAAACCGTGCAGGAAACCGCCGCACCCAGGCCGAAGCGCACGTTTGTTTACATCATTCTGATTGCCCTGTTCACGGCGGTGCTGTGCCTTGACGTGGTAAACGTTGCCACCTTCCCCGCCGTCTCTGTGGGCATGGCCGGCATGACCGGCCAGGTCACCATGGAATCGTGGGATACGGACGCCGACACCAGCGGCACAGAGGCGGAGTTCGGCGGCATGACCAGAGACTTCTCCGACGCCGACACCAGCGGCACAGAGGCGGAGTTTGGCGGCATGGCCGGAGGCTTCTCCGGTTCCCCCGGCGGCGACAAGGGGGACATGGCCGACCAGAGCGGCGTCACCGCAGAGATGCCCTCTGACGGGGAGATGACCCGGGGGGCAGGCGGCATGGGCCAATCCGGCGGCACAGCCGACGGGGACACCTCCGATACCGCCGGTGAGGAAATGACCCTGCCGGACGGGATGTCGGACAGCGCCTCCGCCGGGAGCGTTGGGACGCTCTACACTGTTCGCAGCGCCTTGCGGACGGCGTGGATTCCCATTTTGATTGTCTGTATTCTGGGGGATGGGGTGTGCATTTTCCTGCTGCTCCGGGCCCGCCGGTACAACCGGCAGCTGCTGGCGGCCTCTGCCGCCCAGCCGGAGACGGAAAACGAGGACGGGGAGGAGGAAGATGAGCTGTCCCCCCGCCGCAGGAAGCGCCGCCTTTGGATGATACCCGTGGCCCTGCTGCTGGTGGTGGCCCTGGTGCTGGGGCTGCTGCCCACCCTCAGCACCTCCTCTACCAGCTCCGTCACCGTGAACACGGAGATCCTCTCCGGCACCGTGGAGACCGGCACACTGGACACCGTCCTCTCCGGCACCGGCACCCTGGCGGAGGAGGACGCGGTGGAGATGACCCTGCCGGACACCGTCACCGTGGAAACCTACTACGTCTCCAACGGCGACACGGTGGAGGAGGGCGACCTGATCGCCACCGTGGACAGCGTCTCCGTGACGGTGGCCATTGTGAACCTCCAGGCCGACCTGGACGCCCTGGATGAGGATTTGGCGGAGGCTGCCGAGGATACCCTCAGCGACACCGTCACCGCCACCGCCGCCGGCCGGGTAAAGGTGATTTACGCGGAGGAGGACGTCAGCGTGGTGGACACCATGGACGAGTATGGCGCGCTGATGCTGGTCTCCCTGGACGGGCTGCTGGCAGTGGATGTCTCCGCCACGGACAGCCTGACCGTGGGCGACAGCGTCACCGTCACCCTGTCCGACGGCACCGAAGAGGACGGCCGGGTGGCCCAGCTGCTGGACGGGGTGGCCACCGTCACCGTCTCCGATGAGGACACCGACTATGGCGACAGCGTCACCGTCACCGACGCCGACGGCAACGAGCTGGGCAGCGGCGAACTGTACATTCACAGCGAGCTGAAGGTCACCGGCTACTACGGCACCGTGGAGGACATTGAGGTAGATGTGGACGACGCCGTGGACGCCGGGGACGACCTGCTGACCCTGACCGATGTGGGCAGCTCCGCCGATTACCTGAGCCTCCTGTCCCAGCGGGAGGAGCTGGAGGCGCAGATGCAGGAGCTGTATCTGCTCTACATGGACAACAATGTGTATGCGGAAACCGCCGGTGTGATCTCCGGCCTCAGTGACAGCGCTACCGTCACTACAGACAGTGAGGACAGCGACGATTCTGAGGACAGCACCGACAGTACTGATTCCACTGACAGCGCCGATTCCGCCGACAGCACAGACTCCGCCGAGACGACAGCATCCGAGACCGCCGCCTCTGCTGTGTCCTTCGTGCTGAACCTGCTGACGACCGCCGACACCGCAGACCAGACTACGGCCAGCAGCGTGACCCTGAGCGAGACGGAGCTTACCCTGACGGAGGGGGAGAGCGTACAGCTCACCGCCGCCGTCTCTCCGGAGGACTGGAGTGGTGAAGTGACTTGGGCCTCCAGCGATGAAACGGTTGCCACCGTGGACAGCGACGGCCTGGCGACCTGGGTTTCCGTAGGGGAGTGCATGATCACCGTTACGGCGGACGACCAGATGGCCGCCTGCGCCGTGACCTGCCGGGAGGCAGTGGAGGTGGACAGCCTGACCCTGAGCACCAGAAAACTGAGCCTGGCGGCAGGGGCCGCCTTCCGGCTCACCGCCGCCGTCTCCCCGGAGGACTGGAGCGGTGAAGTGACCTGGGCCTCCGGCGATGAAACGGTTGCCACGGTGGACAGCGACGGCGTGGTGACCTGGGTCTCTGCCGGCACCTGCACCGTCAGCGCC
>JAJQET010000080.1 GCA_021201515.1 Clostridiales bacterium
CGCAGTTTTCGTTTGCCCGGCCGGGGGGGCCTCCGCGCTTTGCCCGCTGCCGGGCTGGACGCAGAAAAAGCACCGCCTCCGCAGGATGCTTTCGCATCTGGAGGCGGTGCGGGTTTGGTTATTTTGGAGGGCCGCCTGGCCCGGCCCAGGCGGTTCAATGGGCGGTATTTGGTTCCGCCCTGGCAAATCCATCAAACCCGCTGGAACCCCAGGAACCGGGTGCCCTGGAAGGTCAGCGTCCCCAAATCCCCTTCGGAGAGCATCCCATACTGCTCTCCGGAGACGGACAGCTCCAGCCGGTCGTTGGAATGGAACTGGAAGGTGACATAGTAACAGGTGCCGGTGGTGTGGTGGATTGCGACGCCTATATCGTGCAGATAGGTGGAGAAGTCCTGCCGCTTGGCAACCACGGCGGCCTCCACATCCAGCACCGGGGCGCGGTTATTCTGCCGCCGCTCCCTCACGCTGCGCACCACAGTCACAAGGATCACCACCAGGGCTGTGGCAAAGAACGCGAAAAACAGGAGAAAGAACATCACATCGAATATGGCCATGGGGATACCTCCTTTTTTGTCATGACCTTATTATAACAGATGCGGACGGTTCCTGTCCTTTAAGAAATATTAAAATTTGCTAAAAATAGATGAAATTTTCTCAGCGGGCGGCATGCCTCTGCCAGAGCCTCCTGCCCCACCTCAGCAGCACAGCCCCCAGCAAGACGCCCAGGGTGTTCAAAATCAGGTCGGCCAGGTCGGAAACACCAGTGCCAAAGAGATACTGCCCCGCTTCAATGGCGAAGCTCAGCCCGAACCCGGCCAGAGTGACCTGCCACAGCCGCAGGCCCGGCCACCGCCAGGCCAGGTAGGCCCCGAAGGGGAGAAAGACGCCAATGTTGCCGAAGAACAGATAGCAGGCGGTGCCGTAGACCCCCGCCTGGAGCCAGTTGTAATATTCCAAAAACGGGGTGGGGGAGATGACCCCGTTTTGCCCCAGCCCGGCCAGGGAAAAGCCGGGGCGGAACACAGTGATGCGCAGCAGCCCTGCCAAATAGAGGAAAAACAGGAGGGCCAGCAGGCGTTTTGTTCGTTTCTCGTGCATAAAAGGGTCGCCCTCCCGGCATAAGTGGATTCCATCGACCATTATAGACGCTGGACGGGAAATTTGCAGCCCTGTTGGGACCCCACAACAAAAAACCGGCAGCCCGCCGTGGGATGCCGGTTTGGGAGTTCTCATTCTGATGCGGGGCCGCTTTCCAGCAGGAAGCGGTCAAAGACCATGGTGACCAGGGTCTGCCCTTCACTGGTCAGCTCTGCCCGGAGCAGGCCGTGGGTGGTCAGGTCGAACCAGCACAGGGCGGTGCAGGCGGGGTTCTCCGGGTTCTCAAACTCGGCGTACAGCTCTGCGCCCTCCGCCTCCAGGGAACATTCCAGCAGCAGCCCCGTGGTGCAGCAGGTCAGGAGGGCGGGCATGGCGTCCACCGGGGAAAGACCGTCCCCGTTCAGGTCGCCGGTGTCCAGCGTCACCTGCTCCCAGTCCAGCACGGTGCCGCTGGCGTCCCAGCTGACGGAGCAGCCGGCGATGTTGTCCGGCCCGGTGACGGTCATCATTCCACTGGTCAGGTCGCCGGAGAAGTCCGCCTCGTAGCTGTAAACCCGGCCGCTACAGTTGGCGGTGATGGCGGCGGAGGCGGTGTAGGCGGTCAGGCTGCTGTAGCTGGCCCGGACTTCGTCCACCCGGTCGGTGGCCGAAGCGCCCCCGCCGCCGCAGCCGGTGAGCAGGGCGCAGAGCAGGGTCAGGGTCAACAGGTTCTTTGGTACACCTCTTGCAAGGTGCATGAAGTTCCTCCTTCTGTTTTGGGTTCAGGTCAGACGGGATTTTCCAACTCCCGCCAGACCGTGGGAATCTCCCCGATCAGGTCGGAGGGGGTCATCCCCCGGTGGCCGAACCGCTCCGCCGCCAAATCCCCGGCCCGGCCGTGGACCCAGACGGCTGCGGCTGCGGCCCGTGCAGGCTCCATCCCCTGCGCCAGCAGGGAGGTCAGAAGCCCGGCCAGCACGTCGCCGCTGCCCCCTTTTGCCATGCCGTCGTTGCCGGTGGTGTTCCGGTACAGGCTGCCGTCCGGGGCGGCGGTCAGGGTGCGGTGGCCCTTCAGCACCAGCACGCAGCCGTGGGTCTGGGCGAAGGCGGCGGCCTCCGCCGCCCGGTCCGGGCCGGGGAGGTGGCCTGTCAGCCGTTGGAACTCCCCGTCGTGGGGGGTCAGCACCGTGGGTGCCTCCCGTCCGTCCAATACAGATATATGCCGGGACAGGATGTTTATGCCATCCGCGTCCACCACCACCGGGCAGCGCAGCCGGGCCAGCACCTCCGGCACCAGCGCCTCCGTCTCCGGGGACTGGCCCAGCCCCGGCCCCACCAGCGCTGCGTCCGTCTTGGTTTTGTCCAGAAAATCCGCCGCGCTGCGGACGGGGTAAGGCATGGCCTCTACGCAGCTGCCCGCCACAATGCGATAGGCGGTGTCGTCCCCAAAGGCGGGCACCCCCAGAAAGACCAGGCCGCAGCCGCCCCGCACCGCTGCCCGGCTGGATAGCACCGGCGCGCCGGTGAAGCCTACGCTGCCCGACAGCAGATTCACCTTGCCAAAGGTGCCCTTGTGGCCTTCGGCGGGCCGGGTCGGGAGCCAGCGCCGCACCAGGGCCTCCGTCACGTCGCAGACGGCGTTGTGTTTCATATCCGTCCCTCCAGTTCGCTTGTTTGTGGATATTATAGATGTATCCAACGGAAAAAGCAACGGATTTCTGACCTGTGCTGGGATAGGCCCAGTGGGTGTTTTACCTGGGCCTTTTCCGGGACACAATAAAATGAAACCTGGCTGAGAGAAACGATAAATGCGCTGTTTCTACTGTAGTTAGCATTTTAACGATAAAAAGTGTAAAGTATATATTACATTTCTCTTGACATAAATGTAAATTGAGGTATACTAAAGACAAGGAGATGAGCTATTATGCCTGTTACGACAAAGGAACGGATATTAAAGGTGCTTCGAGGCTTTAATCCCTGGTGGGTGACGGGTGCGATTAACCCTATACTGGCCAAGAGCTATCGCAGGTTTGCCTATTATGAAGCAATGAAGCGTGTGGACAACGCGGACATTCGTCGCTCCGTTGTGCTGACCGGGGCAAGACGGGTCGGAAAGACGACCATTGAATATCAGATGATTGACACGCTGATGAAGCGCGGCGTCCCTCCGCAGAAAATTGTGTTTATCTCGTTCGATCATCCAATGCTGAAACTGGCAGGGCTAAGCGATGTCTTGGATTGCTACCACGAAAATATTTGCCCAAGTCAGGATGTGTATTACTTCTTTGATGAAATACAGTATGCCGCCGATTGGGATGCCTGGATGAAGGTTATCTATGACACACAGCCTGAGACGCAGGTGATAGCGACCGGCTCTGCCAGCCCGGTATTGGTACGGGGCAGCTCGGAGAGCGGCACCGGGCGATGGACTGTGATTCAGGTGCCGACGCTTTCGTTTTATGAGTACTGCGCATTGATTGGCCTGCCTGATTTGCATCTTAATCCATCACTGAAACCGTCCAACCTGCTGCGACTGACACAGCAGGAGAGAGGACAGATTATGAATAAGCTGTCCTCTGTCCAAAATCATTTCACACGCTATTTACAGGTAGGCGGTTTCCCGGAGTTGGCCCTGGCAAAAGACGACACACTTGCGGCCCAGGTCATGCGGGAGGATGTGGTAGACAAAGTGTTGAAGCGGGACCTTCCATCTTTATACAACATCCGGAATGCTACCGAACTGGAACGTATCTTCCTGTACCTTTGCAGTGTTTCCTCCGAAATCGTTGCCATTGACACGATAGCCAAAGAACTGAATGGGGTCAGCCGACAGACGGTGCAAAACTATATCTCTTATTTAGCCAGTGCAAATCTAATCTACCTCAGTTATCCTGTAGAATTGGGCGGTAAGAAGGTGCTGAAAGCCCGGCCAAAGATTTATATTGCTGATGCCGCCATTCGGAATGCCGTGCTGATGGACAGCGATATTTTAACAAACCCGGAAGAGATGGGTAAGGTAGTTGAAACGGCAGTCTATAAACACGTTGCCGCGTTCTACTACCAGGCGGCAACCCGCATCGGCTATTATCGTGGGGGCAGTAAGGGAAAAGAAATCGATATTGTTGTGGACTATCCAAATGTTCAAAACATTCTCATTGAGGTCAAATATCGGGAAGATGCGCCCGTTCCGGATGATGATGCTATCATCCAGCACTGTGATGAGGCTGCCTCAGCAATCATCGTTACGAAGCGCGCAGATGATTTTGGGGAGCATTCCGCCCCAAATGGGAAAAAACTGTTGAGAATTCCTGCGTTTGCGTTTCTCTATTTACTCGGCCATGCAGAGAAGAATGGGTACAAGGGAGTCGAATAACACATTGAATCGAGGCGCAGATTTCCGTCAACAAACCTTTCAAAAATCTGTGGTGCTTTCCCCCAATCTGTGTTATGATAAGGGTAACATTTCCGGAAAGGGGGCGGCTCCATGGGCCGGATACGCCATTGGAGGGTGCAGCTTTCCCGCACGAAGCTGATCATGCTGGGCTTTGTGCTGCTGATTCTGGTGGGGACGCTGCTGCTGATGCTGCCGGCGGCCACCAGAAGCGGGGAGGAAACCGACCTCCTGGGGGCGCTGTTCACCGCCACCTCCGCCACCTGCGTCACCGGGCTGGTGGTCTACGACACCTGGACCCACTGGACGCTGTTTGGGCAGCTGGTGCTGCTGACGCTGATTCAAATTGGCGGCCTGGGCTTTATCACCATCGGCACCTTCGCCCTGTCGCTGCTGGGCAGGAAAATCGGCCTTGGGGGCCGGGAACTGATTCGGGACAGCCTGAGCACCCAGCAGATTCGGGGCAGCATCCGGCTGGTCCATCGCATCATCCGGGGGACGCTGATCTTTGAGGGCACCGGGGCGGTGCTGCTGGCCATCCGCTTTGTGCCGGAGCTGGGGCTTGTACGGGGGTGCTACTATGGCGTCTTTCACGCCGTTTCCGCCTTCTGCAACGCCGGATTCGACCTGATGGGCTTTCAGGGGGAGTACTCCTCCTTCTGCAACTACGCCGACGACCCCATTGTGAATCTGGTGCTGATGGGGCTGATTGTGGTGGGGGGCATCGGCTTTCTGGTGTGGGACGACCTGCTGACCCACCGCTGGCACTGGCGGCGCTACCGCCTCCAGACCAAGGTGGTGCTGACCGCCACGGCGGCGCTGATTCTGGGGGGAACGCTGCTGTTCCTCCTGTCCGAGTGGAACAACCTCTTTGCCGACATGAGCTGGGGGGAGCGGATTTGGGCGGCGCTGTTCTGCGCCGTGACCCCCAGAACGGCGGGCTTCAACACGGTGGACACCGCCGCCCTGACCAGCGGCAGCAAGGTGCTGACCATGATATTGATGTTCATCGGCGGCAGCCCTGGCTCCACGGCAGGCGGCATCAAGACCACCACGATGGTGGTGATCCTGCTCTATATCCGCTCCTACCTCTTTAGCAATGAGGACTGCACTGTGTTCCGCCGGCGGCTGGATAAGGACGCCATCAAACGGGCCAGCGTGGTGGTGTTTATCAACTTCTCCCTGGCGCTCTTCGCCATTCTGGTGCTGCTGATCGGGCAGAACCTGCCTCTGGCCGACGTGCTGTTTGAGGCGTTCTCCGCCATCGGGACGGTGGGGATGTCCACCGGCGTGACCAGGGAGCTGAACACCCTGTCCCGGCTGGTCATCATCCTGCTGATGTTCTGCGGCAGGGTGGGCAGCCTGAGCTTTGCCATGTCCTTCACCGAGCGGCGGCGTACCGGCGGGCTGCGGTACCCGGAGGAACAGATCGTTGTGGGCTGACGGCCCGCAACCGGACAATCAAGGAGGGAACAGCGTATGAAATCCATTCTGATGATCGGGCTGGGCGATTTCGGCCACTATCTTTGCCGGGACCTGGCGGAGCTGCGGAACGAAATCATGATTGTGGACAAGGAGGAGACCGCCCTGGAGGACCTGCTGGACGTGGCCACCAGCGGCCTCATCGCAGACTGCACCCGGGAG
>JAJQET010000280.1 GCA_021201515.1 Clostridiales bacterium
GGGCCAGATAGCCCTCCAGAAAATCCACATCCTCCGGAGACGCCCAGTCCGGCGTCTCATCGCACTGAGGGTCGCTGCCGCAGCCGTATTTGATCAGGTTGGAGATGCGGTCGATCAGCACCGTCGTCTTCCCGCTGCCCGCCCCGGCCAGCAGCAGCAGCGGCCCTTCCGTGGCGAGAACGCCCCGGCGCTGCTCCGGGTTCAGGTGCAGATAGTCTCTCTCAATAACGGCCCGCCGCAGCTGGCAGAAGCGTTGGGCCTGTGCAGTTTCCAACATAGCGAAATTCCCCTATTCTCAATCATAACAACGATCTGTTCTGACACTATTTTACGCCATTTTGCCGGGGATTGCAACCGGAGAATCTGACACGGCGCGAAAACCATAGCCCCCGTTCCCGGACTGCCAATGCAGCGGTCTGGGGAACGGGGGCTTCTCTGTGAACGCTTAGCGCCGGCAGCTTATTCCTCCGGCTTCGTCTCGCTGACTGCGCCGCAGTCGGAGCAGACGTAGGTGATCACCACTTCGTTATAGGCCTCGGTGACGGTCTGGGTCTCGGTGTGGGTCACGGCCTCGTGGACGGTCTCCACCACCGTGGCGTCGGCATGGTCGCTGGACGCTGCCTGCTGTGCGCTGATGTGGGCCAGGGCCTCCGCCTCGGTGGCGAACTGCTCGCCGCAGTCGGAGCAGGTGTAGTAGCTCGGCTCTGTCACCTCAGGGGTGGTGCCGGAGGACGTGTCATCGTCCGTGCTGCTGTCCGAGTACACCGCTACCACCGTGGCGTTGGCGTGGGAGCTGACGATGGCCTGCTGCTCTTTGATGTGTGCCTGTGCCTCCGCCGCGCTGGAGAAGGTCTCGCCGCACTGGGAGCAGCTATAGTCGGTGTAAGCTTCCTGATCCACCACGGTCACTTCCTCGGTCACCGCGTCATGGTGTACCGTGGTTTTCTGCTCCACCCAGGTGTGGACGTGGGCGGCCTCACTGACGGTGATCTTCACCGTGGCGCTGCCTGCGGCGTAGCCGCTGCCGGAGGGACAGCTGACGGTGATGGTGGCGGTACCGGCCCCCACGGCGGTGACCTTGCCGCTGGAGTTCACCGTGGCCACGCTGGTATCGCTGGAAGTGTAGGAGGGCGTGGTCTTGGAGGAGACGGTGATGGTGGTGGTGTCGCCCACGGACAGGCTGCTGCTGGCGGCGGTGGCCGTGACGGTCTGGGTACGGCCGGGCAGCTCGCTGGCAGAGGAGAGGCCGCCATAGACCACCACATGGGTGCCAACACTGACGTTGTTATAGATGGTCTTGGCGTTGCTCAGGGTGACGCCCACGCAGCCGTGGCTGCCGTTGTAGTAGTAGATGGTGCCGCCGAAGCTGCTGCGCCAGGTGGCGTCATGGATGCCGCAGCCGCCGGAGAAGGGCATGAAGTAGCTGACCCAGGAGCGGTAGCTGGTGCCGTCCACGTTGGTGCCGTTTAAGTAACGGTCAGTGTTCTTGGCAAAAATCTGGAAGCAGCCCGTGGGGGTGGTGGTGCCGTTGGCCACACAGCCGGAGACCACGTCGCAGGACACCACGCACACGCCGTTCTTGTAGCACCACAAGTGCTGGCTGGTCAGGTCGATCTCCACATAGTTGCCGCCCCAGTAGCCGTCGCCATCGTCGTCGGTTTCCTCATAGGGCGCGGTCCGGGTGCCGCCGGTCTGGCTCTCCAGGCAGGACAGCAGATCGTTGTACAGGCCGGAGGAGTTGACGCTCTGCCCCGCTGCGGTGACGGTGATGCTGACGTAGTTCCCGGCGGTGGTCTTGAACTGGCTCTTGCTGCTGGAGACGCTGTAGGTGCTGACCAGAGTGCTGACCAGCCCGCCCAGAATCTCCTCGTCCACCTGAACGGCGTTGGAGGAATCCACATAGTACAGCGAGCCCAGGGTCGCCCGGCTCAGGGTGTAGGTGGATGTGCTGCCGCCGTCCGGCGTGAAGGTATAGCTCAGATTCAGGTTCAGACAGCTGTTGACGTCGTCCAGGGCGGCCAGCAGACCAGCATCGTCGGCGGACACCGACGCCTGCTCCACCAGGCCGTCCACGTTCAGGGCCAGGTCGGTATCCAGCGCCAGCACGGAGCCCTGCACCTCACTGGTGACGGTCTCCCAGTCCAGGGTCTTGCCCGGCTCGTCCGCCACAATGACGTAGCTTGCGGCGGTGCCGTCATAGGTGATGTAGGCGTTCTGAGGGGCGGCCAGCTCCGCCAGCAGTTCCTCATCGATTGCTTCGGTTTCGGATTCTTCCGCCTCTGTCTCGGATTCCTCCGTTTCTGCGGCGTCCTCCGTGTCCCCCGTCAGCTCCGCCAGCAGCCAGGCGTTGTACGCATTCTCCACCTGACTGACAAAGTCGGACACATCGGCGGTGTAGGCGTCCGCCACCGTGAAGGCCAGCTGGCTTTTGTCCTCCGCCTGGGCTTCCAGCAGCGCCGTCAGATCAGTGTCGGTGTTGTAGCTCAGGAGCAGATCCTCCCCGGTGCCGGTGTAGCTGTTCTCCCCCAGGGTCAGGGTGAAGGAATAGTCCTGCACGCTGGCAGTCAGGGCGTCGGACGCCTCCTCCGCGGTCATCCCGGACACATCCACCCCGTTGACGGTGCTGCCCGTCAGGAACCGGAGCTCCTCCGCGGTGGTGCCGTCTGCCTCCTCTTCCGTGAGGGCAGAGACATCCGGATCCTCTGTGTCGCTGCTGCCGCTCAGATTCATGTTGCTGACGATTACGGTGGTCAGCACGGCCACCGCCGTCACCGCGACAAGTATGATTGCCGCAATTTTTCCTCTGCGCATAATCCCATCCTCCCGAATGTTTCGGATTTTTTTGCTCATACATTGTTATACTATCACAATTTGACGCCATTGCCAAGGGGGTTTTGGAAATTCTCTCCGGGTTTGCCTGTTTTCAACAAAGTTTCAGCAGACCGTTGGGCGCTTCGAAGAGAATCCCACTTGCCCCCTTGACAGCAATCGAACAAATGTTTATAATATAGAACATCAGTTCGATATGGAAGGGGGCTTCGCCGTGGAGCTGATGGACAAGCTGACCATCCTGACCGATGCCGCCAAGTATGACGCCGCATGCACCTCCAGCGGCCTGGACCGGCAGGCCCGGAAGGGGAGGATGGGCAGCACGCTGCCCGCAGGCTGCTGCCACACCTTTTCCGCAGACGGGCGGTGCGTGACACTGCTGAAGGTGCTGCTGACCAACGTCTGCTGCTATGACTGCCAATACTGCGTGAACCGCCGCTCCAACGACCTGCCCCGGGCCGCGTTTACCCCTCAGGAGCTGGCGGAGCTGACCATGCAGTTTTACCGCCGGAACTATATCGAGGGGCTGTTTCTGTCCTCCGCTGTCCTCCGCTCCCCGGACTACACCACGGAGCTGATGATTCGTGCCCTGACCATCCTCCGGAAGGACTACGGCTTCCGGGGTTATATCCACGCCAAGGCCATCCCCGGAGCCGACCCGGCCCTGACCTGGCAGCTGGGTCTGCTGGCTGACCGGCTCAGCGTCAACATCGAGCTGCCCAGCGAGCGGAGCCTGGGCCTGCTGTGCCCGGACAAGAGCCGGAAGGCCATCTTCCGGCCCATGGCCCAGATTCGGGACGGCAGCCGCCAGTCCGCCCTGGAGCGCAAGAAGTCCCGTCATGCCCCCCGCTTTGCCCCCGCCGGACAGTCCACCCAGATGATCATTGGGGCCACGCCGGAAAGCGACCTGCACATTTTGCAGCTCACCTCCGCCCTGTACCGGAAATACAGGCTGAAACGGGTCTTTTACTCGGCCTATATGCCGGTGGCATCCTCTCCGCTGCTGCCCGCCCCGGAGGGGTACCAGCCGCCGCTGCTGCGGGAGCATCGGCTGTATCAGGCGGACTGGCTGCTGCGCTTCTATCACTTTTCCGCCGATGAGCTGCTGGACGACCGCAACCCGAACTTTGACCCCAACCTGGACCCAAAGTGCAGCTGGGCGCTGCGGCATCCGGAGTTCTTCCCGGTGGAGGTCAACACCGCCGACTATGAGGCCCTGCTGCGGGTGCCGGGCATCGGCGTCACCTCCGCCAAACGCATCGTCACCGCCCGGCGGGTGGGGCCCCTCCACTTTGACGGGTTGAAAAAGCTGGGGGTGGTGCTGAAACGGGCCCAATATTTCCTGACCTGCTGCGGGCGGATGTGTCAGGGCCTGTCCGCCGGTGAGGACGGGGTGCTGCGCCGTCTGGTGGCCCAGGAGGCGCCCCAGCTGGCCCAGTACCAGCCGGAGCAGCTTTCCCTGTTCTGAATCCGAAGTTCCCTGATTGGAGGCTATCATGCTGCAAGTAACGTTTCCCACCGCCGTTCCCCAGGAGCAGCTGCAATTTGCCGTCATGCTGGCCCGCTGTCAGGGGAAGTGGGTGCTGTGCCGCCACAAGGACCGCACCACCTGGGAGTTCCCGGGTGGCAAGCGGGAGCGGTGTGAGCCCATCGAGCACACCGCCCGCCGGGAGCTTTACGAGGAGGCGGACGCCCTGCGCTACACCCTCACCCCCATCGGCCCCTACTGTGTCACCGGGGAGGACGGCAGCCGCAGCTATGGCATGTTTTACGCTGCGGAGATTTTGCGTTTTGGGGACGGGCTTCGCCACGAAATTGCGGAGTGCCGCCTGTTTGACACCCTGCCTGCCCGCTGGACGTACCCCGAAATCCAGCCCGCCCTGCTGGCGTACTACCGCAGCTGGGAGGCCTGCCATGTCTGACTGGCCCCTGGTGAACTACCAGTATGACGGCACCTTCGCCGGGTTCCTGTCCTGCGTGTACGACAGCTTCACCTACCACGAGGCCCCCGCCGCCTTTTACACCCCGGAGGAGGCCCGCATCTCCTTCTATACCACCCGGGTGGTGGAGACGGACGAGACCCACGCCAAACAGGTCTACGCCTCCTGGAAACGCCGCATTTCCCCGGAGGCCCAGGCGCTGGCCGCGGACGGCTTCCTGACCTGTATGCCGGACCGGGAGATGGCCATTTACCGGTTCATCTCCCTGGGGTATCAGGTGGGGCCGGGGGTCGTCCACTGGCTGACGGATGAGCGAGTGGAGCCGCTGTACAAGTCGGTGCAGTTTCTGAAAAACGAGGCCCATCTGCTGAAGGGCTTCCTCCGCTTTGCGGACTATGGGGCCTTTCTGGCGGGACGCATCCAGCCCAGAAACCGGGTGCTGCCCCTGCTGCGGTCCCACTTCTGCGCCCGCTACAACACAGAGCATTTCCTGATTTACGACGAGACCCATCAGGAGGCTCTGTTTTATCGGCCTTACCAATGGGCCATTGTGCCCCTGGAGGCGCTGGAGCTGCCTCCCATCACCAGGAATGAGGCGGGGTATCAGGCGCTGTGGAAACGCTTTTATGACACCGTGGCCATTGAGGGGCGCTATAACCCCAAGCTCCGGATGAACAATGTGCCAAAGCGGTACTGGAATCATATGGTGGAGCTGAAGGATGAGGCGGGGGCGAAGGAAGGTTGAACGTTCGCCCCCGCCTAAAAACTGAATTTGCGCATAAAAACAAAGAAACACCCCGGAATTATTCCATTCCGAGGTGTTTCTGGTACGGGCGAAGGGATTCGAACCCCCGACCTTTTGGTTCGTAGCCAAACACTCTATCCAACTGAGCTACGCCCGCACATTTTTGGCCGCTCTTGTGACCGCTATTTATAGTACCACTTTCCTCCGGAAAATGCAAGCGTTTTTTTCTGTTTTTTTCAGTAATTTTTCCTGCCGGGGGATAGGGGGAACCGCAGCATATTGACTTTAGCAAAAATTGCCCTATAATAAGGAATATAGATCAGCAGCGGCAGGCTGCCAAAGGCGCCGCGTCTGGGGCCCGGCTCCGCCGCATTGCTGTTTTCCGAGGTGATTTCTATGTCATTCCAACTGAAAACTTCCATTCGCTGCATCTTGATGACCGCAGCCCTGCTGTGCTGCGCCGGGTGCGGCCGGGTCGCTGTGGATGACCTGGCAGGCTATGAATCCTCTTCGTCTGTTGTGGCGGAATCCACCAGTCTCTTATACACCTCTCCGAGCCCACGAGACGAAGGCGACGGGCGGGTTGGGGGTGGGGCGG
>JAJQET010000305.1 GCA_021201515.1 Clostridiales bacterium
TCGGCAGCCGGAACGATGACAACAGCGGCCTGGGGGACTGGTTCGTGAATGAGGAAAAGCTCCCCGGCGGGCTGGACAGGCTCATCTCAGAGGTCAACGGCCTGGGGATGCAGTTCGGCCTGTGGGTGGAGCCGGAAATGGTGAATGAGGACTCCGACCTGTATCGCGCCCATCCGGACTGGGCCCTGACCCTGCCGGGCCGGGCCCCCACCATGGGCTGGAATCAGCTTGTGCTGGACATGGGCCGGGAAGATGTGATAGAATACCTCTATCAGCGGCTGTCCGCCCTGCTGGAGCGCCACAACATCTCGTACATCAAGTGGGATATGAACCGCAGCCTCACCGACGTTTACAGCCGGCTCCTGCCGCCGGAGCGCCAGGGGGAGGCCGCCCACCGGTATGTGCTGGGGATGTACGCCCTGCTGGAGCGGCTCACCGCCCGGTTCCCGGAGGTGCTGCTGGAGGGCTGCGCCGGAGGTGGCGGACGGTTTGACGCCGGGATGCTGGCCTACTGTCCCCAGATCTGGTGCAGCGACGACACCGACGCCGTGGAGCGGCTGTCCATTCAGTACGGCACCTCCTTCGGCTACCCCGTGTCCGCCATGGGGGCCCACGTCTCCGCCTGCCCCAACCATCAGACCGGACGGACGGTACCTCTGGACAGCCGGGCGGTGGTGGCCATGCACGGCACCTTTGGCTATGAGCTGGATTTGAACCTTCTGACGGAGGCGGAAAAGGCGGCTGTCCGCCGCCAGATTGAACGTTTCCACCGCTACGCTGATTTGATTGGCCAGGGGGATTACTACCGCCTCACCGACCCCGCCCGCACTTCGGACTATTACGCCTGGCAGACGGTGTCGCCGGACAAAACTGAGGCGCTGGTCAGCGTTGTCATCCCCCATGTACGGGCCACCACCCCGCTGATTCGTGTGCAGCTCCGGGGGCTGGATGCCTCCGCGGCTTATCGGGTGACGGAGTTCGCCGCCTTTCACACCGGTGACGGCGGCCTTGCCGCTCAAGAGGAAGGGAAGGTGTACACTGGCGGGGCGCTGATGTACGGCGGCTTTGTCCTCCCCCGGCTGTATGGCGACTGCCCCAGCGTCCAGATTCACCTGGAAAGGGAGCGGTAACATGGACACCCTGAAAGGGCGCATGGCCGCAGAGTGGAGGAAGATTTGCGCCCTTCCGCTGAAGGAGCGGCCCGGCTACATTTGGGATTATTACAAGCTGTGGATTCTGGCCCTGGCGGCGGTGCTGATCTTCACCGTCACCATGACCTGGCACGCCGTCACTACCCCCTCGGAGACCTGGTTCTTCGCCTGCTTTGCCAACGTGGAGGCGGATTTGGGGGAGGGCTCCGACCTGCACACCGGCTTTGCCCAATACGCCGGATATGACCTGACGGCAGGCGTCCTCCAGTTTGAAGATGAAATTTACTGCAAGCCCGCCACCAACTCCACCGTGGGCAGCACCTATTACGAGCTGCTGACCGCCTACCTGGATGCGGGCACCCTGGACGTGGTGGTGATGGGGACGGACGACCTGCTGGCGGTGGGAGAGACTGGGCGGCTCATGAGCCTTGCCGATGAGCGGGTCTCCGACCTGGCGGAGCAGTATGCCGACCGCGTCCTCACCGTGGAGGCCGACCTGGAGGACACCGGAGAACTGACCCAGGTGCCGGTGGGCATCGACCTCTCCGGCTCCCGGCTGGATGAATATTACAGCGTGGGCTGCGCCCTGGGCATCTCCGCCAACGCCCCCCATATCGACCAGATTGACCTGTTTCTCAGTTTTCTTTTCTCCTGAACAGAACGGAGGTTCTCATGCGATTTTTACGCGGTTTTATGGACAATGACAGCGTCTTTGGCCAGCTGATGACCCGCTGCGGGATCCTCATCGCGGCGAACCTGCTGTTCGTCCTCTCCCTCCTGCCGGTGGTGACGGCGGGGGCAGGCTACGCCGCCCTGTACTTCACCCTGCTGACCTGCCTGCGGGAAAAGAGCTGCAATCCCTTCTCCACCTTCTGGCAGGGATTCAAGAGCAACTTCAAGCAGGGCACCCTCTTCCTTCTGGCGCTGGCGGCGCTGGGGGCGGTGCTGTGGCTGGAAATCAGCTGGTGCGACCAGTTTGACGGGGCGACGGCCCTGTTCCGGTACCCGCTGATGGCCATTGGAGTGGCGGCTGTTGTGCTGGCCTGCTATGTGTTCCCGGTGATGGCCGCCTTTCAGGTGAGCTTCAAGCAGCTTTTGATGGATTCGGTGTACTTCGCGGTCAAGCGGCCTGTTACCACCGTTGCCATACTGATCGCCAATATCGCCCCCATGGCGCTGACCTATCTGGACCGTGGAAATCTGCCCACCTATGCCTTTCTGTGGGTGCTGTGCGGCTTCTCTCTGGTTACCATGTTCAACGCCAGCCTGCTGCTGAAATCCTTCGCCCCCTATCTGGCGCAGGAGGAGGAAGATGAGGCCCCGGCTGAGGGCCATGTGCAGACGGAGTGGGAGATATTGGAGGACATGAAAAAGCTGGGAATGTGACCCAATAAGGAGAAATGTGACATGACAGAGGAGTTTCAGACCAGGCTTGCCCCCCCGCTATGACGAGCTGCGCCGGCTCTACGGCCAGCTGTACCGGGGCCGGGAGGACACCCTGGGGGCGCTGCTGACCGCCATGGAGGCGGCGTACCAGGCCCGCCCTGCGGACCTGAAGGCGTCCGACCGGGCACGGGAGGCCGACCCCGGCTGGTACCGGCAGCGCGGCCGGCTGGGGATGATGCTGTACACCGGCCCCTTCGCAGGCTCCCTCCGGGGGGTGGCGGACAGGCTGGACTACCTCCGGGAATGTGGGGTGAACTACCTTCACCTGATGCCCCTGCTGGAGAGCCCCAGGGGCCGCAGTGACGGGGGCTACGCCGTCTCCAATTTCCGGCGGGTGCAGCCGGAGCTGGGCACCATGGCGGATTTGGAGGCCCTGGCTGGGGACTGTCACCGGCGGGGCATTTCCCTGTGTCTGGACTTCGTGATGAACCACACCAGTGAGGAACATGAGTGGGCCCGTCGGGCCAAAGCCGGGGAGCGGGCGTACCAGGAGCGCTACTTCTTTTACGACAGCTGGGACATCCCCAATCAGTACGAGCAGACGGTGCCTCAGGTGTTCCCCACCGACGCCCCCGGCAACTTCACCTGGCAGCCGGAGATCGGAAAGGTGGTCATGACCACCTTCTACCCCTACCAGTGGGATTTGAACTACGCTAACCCTGTGGTCTTTCGGGAGATGACGGAAAACCTGCTGTTCCTGACCAACCGGGGCATTGACGTGATTCGCCTGGACGCCGTCCCCTACATCTGGAAGCAGCTGGGCACCAACTGCCGGAACCTGCCCCAGGTGCATACCCTGGTGCGGATGCTGCGGATCGTCACCGAGGTGGTCTGCCCCGGCGTCCTGCTGCTGGGGGAGGTGGTGATGGAGCCTGCCCTGGTGGCCCCCTATTTCGGCACGCCGGAAAAGCCGGAATGTCATATGCTCTACAACGTGACGGCCATGTGTACCACCTGGCACACGGCGGCCACCCATGATGTGCGCCTCCTGCGCCACCAGCTGAACCAGGTGGCGGCCCTCCCCAGAGGCTACACCTTCCAGAACTACCTCCGCTGCCATGACGACATCGGCTGGGGCCTGGATTACCCCTTCCTGGCCCGGTTCGGCATGGGAGAGGTGCCCCACAAGCGGTTCCTGAACGACTATTTCACCGGAAAGCTGCCCTACGGGGCCAGCCGGGGGGCACTGTACAACGACGATGAGCGGCTGGGGGACGCCCGGCTCTGCGGCACCACCGCCTCCCTCTGCGGCCTGGAGACGGCCATGGAAACGGGGAGCCAGGCCATGACGGAGCAGGCCCTGGCCCTGGATTTGATGCTCCACGCCTGTATGCTGTCCCAGAGCGGGATTCCGGTGCTTTACGCCGGGGACGAGGTAGGCCAGCGCAACGACTGGGGCTACCTGGACGACCCGGAAAAGGCCGGTGACAGCCGGTACCTCCACCGGGGGGACTTCCAGTGGGACGAGGCAGCGCGGCGGCAGGAGCCGGACTCCGTCCAGAGCAGGCTGTTCCACGGGCTGCGGCGGCTGGAAGAGGTGCGCCAGTCCGACCCCATCTTTGACGCGGACGCCGACTTCTGGACGGCAGACACCGGGAACGACGCTGTGCTGGCCCTGGGCCGGTACAAGGACGGGGAGAAGCTCTACGGCCTGTACAATTTCAGCCCGGAGCCTCAAAAGGTCTGGCTGTCTGAGATGGGGACCTACACCGACCTGCTCCGGGAGGCGCCGATGGAAAACCCCGGCGTCCTGACCCTGGGGGGATATGAATTTCTGTGGCTGCTGAAACGGATGTAATCCACTGTACATAAACCAAAATAACCGCACCGGCTCGGAGAACTGTTCCAAGCCGGTGCGGTTGTGTTCTGTTTCGGTCAATCAACCTGTTCGTCAGGCACTTTGCCCTCATCCCATCCAAATAATTCGTTGGGGGAAACTTGCAGGATTTTTGCAATGCCGTCAATTTCGATGTCTGTGACGGCTCGTTTGCCATGCTCAATCCGGGAGATAGAACCCCGGCAGGTGTAAACCGCCAGCAGCTCCAGCCGCTCTGACAGCTGCTTCTGGCTGAGGCCGGCGGCCACACGGGCCGCCCTGATGCGGGGGCCAATCAGGTTGACTTGTTCTGTATCAATGATTCTTTTCATAGGCAACACCAAAATGTCTTGATTTAGGACAAAATTAGTGTATACTAGAAATTATCAAAGTATGTCCTATTAATAGGACATTTCGGAGTGCTGTTATGAAAGTTGCAATTATTGGTTCCCGCTGTCTGTCAAATATCAAGTTGGAGGATTATCTTCCCCCAGGAATCACGGAAATCGTTTCCGGCGGAGCCAGAGGAATCGACACCTGTGCAAGGGAATATGCACATGAAAACAACATTAAGCTGACGGAATTTCTGCCAGAGTATGGCAGATACGGCAAAAGTGCGCCACTCAAGCGCAATTTGCAAATCATCAACTATGCCGACCTTGTAATCGCCTTCTGGGATGGCACCTCTCATGGAACAAAATTTGTCATTCGTCAGTGCCAAAAAATAAATAAATCGGTTACAATCTACAGAATAGATTGTAACCGATAGTGTTTTCAAAAACCGCCCCGCATCAGCCGTCAAAGGCCGACACGGGGCGGCTGCGCACTTGATTAGCCGGAGGCTTCTCCGCCCTCCCCGCCGTTTCCTCTGCGGACAGGGCGCCGGTGCTCCTCTTCCTCCTGGGGTTCCGGCAGAACCACCACGCGAATCTCCAGCACCCGCATCCGGCGGATGGCCGTGACCGTCACCTCCAGGTTCTCGTAAGTAAACCGGTCCCCGGCCCTGGGAATGTGGCCCAGCTCATCCAGCACCCAGCCGGATACCGTGTCGCTGTCGCACTCCCCGCGAACGTCAAACAATTTAAATACATCGTCCAGATTAGCGCTGCAGGCAATCAAATAGCTGCCGTCGGGCTGCTTTTTGAAGCTCTCCACCACCTCGTCATGCTCATCCCAAATCTCGCCCACAAGCTCCTCCAGGATGTCCTCCAGAGTGATCAGCCCCTCGGTGCCGCCGAACTCGTCCACCACAATGGCCAGATGAGTCTTTTGCCGCTGCATCTTGCTCAGCACGTCCTGCACCGGTTCAGAGGGGGTGGTGTAGAGGGGTTCCGTGATCAGGTGGAGCCAGTCGTCCTCCGGCCCCAGGTGGGCCTGGAAGAAGTCCTTCTCGTTCAGCACGCCCAGAATGTGGTCCCTGTCCTCATGCCAGATGGGCAGGCGGGAATAGCCGCAATCCCGGAACAGGGCGTCCATCTCCTTCGCCGTGGTGTCGTCCGGCGCGGATACCATATCCACACGGGGGATGAAGATCTCTCCCACCTCCAGGTCGCCAAACTCGATGGCGGAGCGGATCAGCTTGCTCTCCCCCGCCTCCAGGCCGCCTTCGTTCTCCGCTTCGGACACCATGGTAATCAGCTCGCCGCCGGTGATGCCCTCCCCTTCGTCTGGCTTGAAGAAGTGGTTCA
>JAJQET010000184.1 GCA_021201515.1 Clostridiales bacterium
GGCAAGCGCTTTGGCCGCCACAAACTGGGCTGGCGCTGGGCCGACCATCAGAAATCCTATGAGGGCAGCGGCGCCATGCTCTGCGTCTCCTTCCTGGCGGTGCTGATTGCGCTGACTGTTGGGGGCGTCTCTCTCCCCACTGCCCTTTTGACTGCGCTGGTCAGCGGGGCCGGGGCCACGGTGACGGAGGCGGTCACCAAGCGGGGGTATGACACCGTGACGGTGCCCTGTGTGGCGGCCCTGCTCATTTGGGTGATGGCGGTGTGAGAGGTGGCCTTCGGGTAATTTTTCTTGCCATCTGCCCTTCCCTGTGCTAGGATAAAAGCACAGCACAGGAAACAAACGTTCCACGGAAACAGGCAGGGAGGACAGCATGGACAGCAGTTTGACAACCATCTACCGGCAAATCGCCTCCATCGGCCACCGTCTCGGCGCGGGGCAGGTGGTTCTGTACGGCTCCAGAGCCAGAGGGGACCAGCGGCCCCGCAGCGACATCGACCTGGCCGTGTTCGGCGCGGCCCCGGAAACCTATGCGCCCTTTCTGGATGCGCTGGAGGAGCTGCCCACGCTGCTGGATTTTGACCTCCTCTATGTCACGGCGGATACAGATCCGGAGCTGGTGAACAACATCAAACGGGACGGGGTGATTCTGATGAACAAATTGCAGGAAAAGCACGGAAAACTGATGCAGGCCATCCGCAGGCTGGAGGATGCCATTGCGGACTATGACCAGCTGGGGCTTGACTCCATTCGGGATGGTGTCATCCAGCGATTTGAATTTTGCACGGAGCTGGCCTGGAAAACCGCCCGGGAATACCTGCTGGATCAGGGTTATACCGACCTCAACAGCCCCAAAAGCGTCATCCGGCAGGCCTATGCGGACGGATTGATTCAGGACGAAGGGGGCTGGCTGGCGCTGCTCACCGCCCGGAAACAGATCTCCCATATCTATGAGGAAGCCACGGCGCAGGCCGTTTTTCTGGCGGTGAAAACATCGTACCTCCCGCTGCTCCGGGCCCTTGCCGGGGCAACAAAGCCGGACTGAGGCGCGTCAGCCGCCTGATACCCTGAACAGGGGAAAAATCGTGAAGCGCCGGATGGGCAGCACAGCTGCCCCTCCGCTTTTCGTTATCCGTGAAGTTTTACTTGCCAATCCTCCCTTCCCGGACTATAATAAAGAATTAGTGAAACAGTTCGTTTGATTCATACAATTCAGCGGTTCCTCATAAAAGCTTGACTTTCCCCTGAGGAACGGCAGCAGGAGGGGTTACGATGACCATTGAAGAACTGAAGCCTTATCTCGCCCCCGGACGCCGGATTCATCTGATCGGCGTGGGCGGCGTTTCCATGTTCCCTCTGGCCGAGGTGCTGCGGGGTCAGGGGGTGCAGATCACCGGCAGCGACGTGCGGGAGAGCGCCAATGTCCGCCATCTGGAGGAGGAAGGCGTCACCGTCTTTTTGGGTCACTTTCCGGAGAACGTGAACGGGGCGGACGCCGTCATCCGCACCGCCGCCGTCCATGACGACAATCCGGAGATTGTCTCCGCCCACGCCCAGGGCATCCCCGTCTTTGAGCGGGCCCAGGCCTGGGGGGCCATTATGACGGATTATAAACACGCCCTCTGCATCTCCGGCACCCACGGCAAAACCACCGTCACCTCCATGGCCACCCATATCGCCATGGCCGCCAACATCGACCCCACCGTGATGATCGGCGGCAACCTGCCCCTGCTGGGCAAGGGCTACCGGGTGGGTCAGGGGGACACCATCATTCTGGAGAGCTGCGAATACTGCAACTCCTTCCTGTCCTTCCGCCCCACCATCGCCGTGATTCTGGACATTGAGGCCGACCATCTGGACTTCTTCAAGGACCTGGCGGATGTGGAACATTCCTTCCAGATTTTTGCCAACCTGGTGCCGGAGGACGGCGTGGTAATCGCCAACGCCGACGACCGGAACACCATGGACACCCTGGAGGATCTGGATAAGCCCATGATGACCTTCGGCCTTGGCTCCTACGCCGACGTGTACTGTGACAACCTGGTTTACAACCGCGGCGTGGGGGAGTTCGATTTGATGCAGGGCGGCAGCTTTGTGGTACACATCACCCTGTCCGTCCCCGGCCTCCACAATGTGAAAAACGCCCAGGCCGCCGCCGCCTCTGCCCGGGTCATGGGTATCACTCCCTCCGCCATCGCCGCCTGTTTTCGCTCCTTCCACGGGGCGGAGCGCCGGTTCGAGTACAAAGGGGAGTACCACGGGGCGAAGATTTATGACGACTACGCCCACCACCCCGGCGAGCTGCATATGCTGTTGGAGACCGCCAAAACCCTGGGCTATGACCGGGTGATCTGCGCCTTCCAGCCCCACACCTACAGCCGCACCAAGGCCCTGTTCCCGGAGTTTGTGGAGGAGCTGAGCAATGCGGACGTCACCATCCTCACCGACATCTACGCCGCCCGTGAGGTGAACACCCTGGGGGTCAGCTCCAAAGACCTGGCCGCCGCCATCCCCCACGGGGAGTACTATCCCACCTTCGACGGGGTGGAGGCCCGGTTGAAAGAGCTGGCCCGGCCCGGCGACCTGATTCTGACGGTGGGGGCCGGCGAGCTGTACCAGGTGGCGGAGCGGCTGACCGCCGCGGGCAAGGCGGAGCAGGACGCAGCGGAAGAATAACCACACGCAAAAAGCGCCAATCAGCGGCAGAGAGGTTCTCTGCCGCTGATTTTTGTCATAATCAATATGGAAGGTTCACACGCCTGCCGTTGGTTTCAGCATGGGCAGGAAGTTCACCGTGTCCCCGCAGAACATGGCCCCCAGCCGGTTGGCGGCGGACTGCAAGAAGTCCAGCTGGCCGTCATCGCACACCGGTTCCACCGTCACCCAGTACAGGGTTTTGATTTGATGCTCCGCCAGGAAGGCGTTGCTGGCCTCGTCCTCCAGGTCGCAGGGCACCAGCTGGAAGTCCATAAAGGTCCCGTCGGGGAAGGACAGCTCCACCACCCCCAGCTCCCGCCAGACCTCCACATCCGGCCCGCCGGGGACGGCAAAGGCCGCCTTCAGGTCCTGCACCGTGCAGTCCCCCCGGCTCATCAGGTACCAGCCGGTGGGGTATTTGGAGGCCGGGGCCGCCTTGGGCAGGGCCGGCTTTTTGGCTCCGGTTTTCTTTTTCTTCATATGAAACGCCCTCCTGAACCACAAATTGTCCCGTTTCAGGCATCATACCACAGCCCCCGCGCCGCCGTCAAGGACGGCGGGGGACAGATTTTTCAAAAAATGGCAAGAATTTTCCGTTTCCATCTTGCAATATGCCGGGAAAACCGGTACAATATCGTTTAGGAAAGCTGATTTTATCAAGCTGATTATTTGATGGAGGTTATTCGTATGAAAGTCTTATATGCAGCAAGCGAGGCCACGCCCTTCGCCAAGTCCGGCGGCCTGGCCGACGTGGCCGGCGCCCTGCCCAAGGATCTGGTGCGGGACGGTGTGGACTGCCGGGTGGTCATCCCCCTGTATGGCAACGTAAAATTCCGGGATACCATGGAGTATGTCACCAACTTTACTGTGCCGGTGGGCTGGCGTAACCAGTACTGCGGACTGTTTGTGGCGGTGCGGGACGGCGTGACCTTCTACTTCCTGGACAATGAGTATTACTTCAAGCGGAGCAGCCTCTACGGCTACTTTGACGACGGCGAGCGCTTCGCCTTCTTCGCCCGGGCCGTGCTGGAGATGATGAAGTATGCCGACTTCTTCCCCGACATTCTCCATTGCAACGACTGGCAGACCGCCCTGTCCCCCCTCTATCTGAATCTGTACTACCGCTATGACACCCGCTACGCGCAGATGAAGACCATCTTCTCCATCCACAACATCGCCTATCAGGGCCAGTACGGTCTGGACATCCTGGGCAACACCTGCGGCATTTACGGCGAGGACGCCCGGCTGGCGGAGTACAACAACGACGCCAACTTCATGAAGGCCGCCATCGTCTCCTGCGACCAGATCACCACCGTCAGCCCCACCTATGCCAAGGAGATTCTGGACCCCTGGTTTGGCAGCAATCTGGACGGCCTGCTGCGGGAGCATCAGTTCAAGCTGTCCGGCATCCTGAACGGCATCGACCAGGAGGTCAACGACCCCGCCACCGACCCCGCCCTCATCGAGAACTATGACGCCTCCACCGTGGGCGAGGGCAAGGCCGCCTGCAAGCGGGCCCTGCTGGAGCGGTTCAGCCTGGAGAATGACGGCAGCCCCGTCATGGGCATGGTCACCCGTCTGGCCGGCCACAAGGGTCTGGACATCGTCCGGGAGATCGGCGACGCCATCGTGGCCCAGGGGATTCAGCTGGTGATCCTCGGCACCGGCGAGGCCCAGTTTGAGGCATATTTCTCTGACCTGGCGGCCCGCCATCCCGGCCGCGTGGGCGTGTTCATCGGCTTTGACACCGTCCTGGCCCAGCAGATCTACGCCGGGTGCGACCTGTTCCTGATGCCCTCCAAGAGCGAACCCTGCGGCCTGTCCCAGATGGTGTCCTGCCGCTACGGCACCCTGCCCATCATCCGGGAGACCGGCGGCCTGAAGGACTCCATCCAGAACGGCTACAACGGCTTCACCTTCTATGACTACTACTCCCCCGCCCTGCTGGACGCCTGCACCCGTGCCAAGGCCGCCTATGAGGACAAGGAGGAGTGGGACGCCCTGGTGCAGCGGGCTATGGCCTGCGACTTCAGCTGGAGCGCCTCCGCCAAGCAGTATGAGGCGCTGTACGACGAGGTCAGACAGCGCTGGTAATCCATCAAAATTCTCCTGACAGACAACCGCAAAGCGGCGCTGAACCCTTCGGGATTTGGCGCCGCTTCTTGATGTCATTGGGTGAGGAAAGCGTTGGGATTTACAGAGGTGCTTCATTATGAACACATTATACACAAACAGGCTGACGCTCCGTCCCTTCCGGGAGACGGACGCCGGGGCCATGTTTGAAAACTGGACGTCGGACGAGCGCGTTGCGAGATACTGCCGCTGGTACCCGCATCAGAATCTACAGGAAACAGAGGCATACCTGAACCGGTGCCTGACCAACCCGTTTTGCTGGGCAATCACGCTGAGAGAAACGGATGAACTCATTGGGTGCGTTTCCATGGTGGGAGAGGACGCCGGTGTGCCGGAGCTTGGCTATGTGCTGTCCTGCCGTTACTGGGGACAGGGCATCATGACTGAGGCCGTAACGGCGGCGATTGAGGAACTGTTCCGCTGCGGCTATGAAACAATCTGCGCCCTTCACAGCGTTGCAAACCCCGCTTCGGGGAAGGTCATGGTAAAGTGCGGTATGCACTATGTCGGAACCGGCATGACGCAGAAAAAATTCGGCTCTGAGGAACTGGAGCAGGTGAACTATTACGAAATCACACGGTAGCGTTTGGGTGGTCCGCGCAGGTGCTGGAGATGCTTCTTGTGGACGAGGCGTGACGGCGCCGCCGCCCCTGCGGCGGACAAAAAACAATAGAATCCCCCTTTTTTCCTCGCCCCTTTCGGGATTTTACCCGAAAGGGGCGAAAAACACTTGCAAACCGCCGCCCTTTTGCGTATACTGAAAAGGTGAATTACTTTATGCAATATGCCGTGAGCCGCATCCGCCGGCTCCCGCCCTGTTGCCTTGAAACGGAAGGAAGTATCCCCTCTATGAAATTAGGAATCGTGGGTCTGCCCAATGTCGGGAAGAGCACCCTTTTCAACGCCATCACCAGCACCAAAAACGCCCAGGCCGCCAACTATCCCTTCTGCACCATCGAACCCAACACCGGCGTGGTGCCGGTGCCCGATGCGCGGCTGGACAAGCTGGCGGAGATCTGGCAGCCCAACAAAAAGACCCCCGCCGTGGTGGAGTTTGTGGACATCGCCGGTCTGGTAAAGGGGGCCAGCGAGGGCGCTGGGCTGGGCAACCGGTTCCTGGGCCACATCCGGGAGTGCGACGCCATCGTCCATGTGGTGCGCTGCTTTGACGATGACAACATCATTCATGTGGTGGAGGACGCCACCAAGCCGGTGGCGGTGGACCCGGACGGCGACATCGAGTGCATCGACATGGAG
>JAJQET010000097.1 GCA_021201515.1 Clostridiales bacterium
TTTTTTACGCAAAATCCGCCTAAGAACCCCTCTCCTATCCCGCTGGGGCTTCGCGTTGTCCAGCTCATAGGTAAGTTATCCCGTCAGAGACGAAGTAACTTCTAACTGGTGAGACTGCCGCCGATGGCGGCTGGCAGGGATTGCCGCCCACGTTCCTGCCTTACGGCGGAACGGGCGGCAATTTTATTATCCAACGACAGATAGATAACATCTGCCTGAACCGCAAGGCCACAACTTCTAATCAAAACGCGTGATAATTGATTACCTTTTCATTCGGCGCAAGAAATAAGGCTCGTCGGTTGGTCAAAACACCGTTCCTCACCCCTTCCCCGCCCGGCGGCGGGCCAGCTCCGCCGCGTTCTCCTCCACCCGCCTGCGGCCCAGGGGGTAGACCAGCAGGAGCACCAGCCCCACGCAGGTCAGGCCGAGGATGGGGACGATGCAGGAGATGCGGAAGATACCCTCCGTCACGTCCGGGTCAAACTGGGTGGCCTCGGTGTAGCCGATGACGGTCAGCAGTCCCCCCACCATGCCGGAGGAAAAGCCCTGCCCCAGCTTCCGGGCGAAGGAGTACACCGAATAAATCGCCCCGTCCTCCCGGACGCCGCTGCGCACCTCCGCGTCGTCGATAACGTCGGTAATCATGGCCCAAATGACCGTGTTGAAGAAGCCCAGGCCCACGAAGGCCAAGGTGTAAAAGGCCACATAGACGTAAGCGTTCTCCGGGCGGAGCAGGAGGCAGAACAGATAGACCAGCGCCCCAAAGAGGCAGGCCACGGCGGACAGCTCCTTCTTGCCGAAGCGCTCCGCCAGACGGGAGGCCAGCGGCGCGCAAATCGCCAGCACCGCCAGTGACCCGGTGAGGGAGGCCACAGACTGCGCCCGGGTGCTGCGGTAAACGTTGGGGAACACATACCCCGCCATGCCCTGCATACTCAGCATGGCCAGCAGCAGGAGGATGGCGGCGGCAATGATGCCCAGCAGCGCCCGGTTGGTGGCAAGGCTCCGCAGCATTTTGGGGATGTCCAGCTTCTCACGGTTGGCGGGCACCTCCACCCGCTCCCGTACCAGGTGGAAGCACAGCAGATGGCAGACCACGGCGGCGACGCTGAACACCCCGGCGATGGCGGTCATGCGGCTGCCGGACATCACCGGGTTGCCGTCCACGGTAACGTAGGCCACCAGGGGTACCCCCACGCCGATCACCAGCCCCGCCAGGGTGGAGCCCACGGTGCGCCAGGTGGAGAGGTCGGCCCTGTCCCTTGGCTCCGGGGAGATGGCGGAGGCCATGGAGCCGTAGGGGATATTGATGGCGGTGTAGAAAAAGGAGCCCCACAGCAGGTAGGTGAAGAACATCCAGAACACCCGGAAGGGGTAGGGGACGCCGGCAAAGCCGGACTGATAAATCAGGAAGGAGGACACCGCCACCGGCCCGCACATCCGCCGTATCCAGGGGCGGAACTTGCCGTTCTTCGTGGGATGGGAGCGGTCCACAATCTGCCCCATGGTCACGTCGGTGAATGCGTCCAGGAAGCGGGCCAGCATCATCAACGTACCCACCAGGCCGGGGGAGATGTCCATCACGTCCGTATAGTATTTTAACATAAAGGAGGAGGACAGGAGGAAGGTGAAGTCGTTGCCGAAGTCGCCGAACATATAGCCCACCCTGTCCGCCATGCCGAAGGGGCGGAGATGGGCCGGTTTGCTGTGTGCCATGTGGTTTGCTCCTTTTTCTGCCGTTTGCGATACAGGGCTTAGTCTGCCCGGTTTGGCGGAAAAGGCGGCGGAGCGGGCGCTGTTATTTGTTTCCAGCTCCGCGGAAAAAGAAACGGCTGCAACCGTATTGCTACGATTGCAGCCGCTGAAAAATGCGTTTGGTCAGATGGTAATCATACCGTTCTCGTCCTTTTGCATGGGAATCACAACCATCAGGTCAATGACACTCATGGCCATGGAAACCCCCGTCCAGCAGAGCAGCAGATACAGGATGGCGCTGGGCCACATCTTCACATAGAAGCGGTGTCCGCCGGCCCATCCGGTGAAGAGCAGGAGCAGGATATAGGTCCTCTTGGAAACCGTCACCTTCACCCGGTTGTCCTGATGGTCAAAGTACATGGCGATGGGATTCGGGCGCTTCTTCCGGCGGTTGCCGTGCCGGTCGATGTAGTAATCGTCCTCAATGCCATACTCTGCCTTGACCTGTTTCAGTTCTTCCTCGGCGGCGGCCATTTCAGCAAAGCTGACACGGTTCGCCTCGCGCTGTTCGCGCTCCTGTTTTCTGCGTTCTGAACGTTTCACTTGTAGGATTACCTCTTTCCGGGATTAGGGATGCTCAGGATATAATCAGGCTTCCTTGGCAGCCTCCGCCTTGATGCGGGCCACCTCGCCCTGAATCTCTGCCATTCTCTCCTTGGTCAGGGGGTAGAAGCGCAGGGCGATGATGTTGGCGATCAGGCCGCAGATGATCAGGCCATAGGCCAGGAAGGCCACGCCGATCCGCAGGGGCCAGGTGACGGTGTCGCCCATGACGGGGTTGTGGTCGGAGAAGCCGACGGCGGCGAAGACCAGACCGGCGATCATGGGTGCCAGGGAGGAGACGATCTTATCCACGAAGGAGAACAGGGTGCCCATCAGGCCGGGAACGTACTTGCCGGTACGATACACCTCGTAGTCGGCGCAGTCGGCGGTCATGGGGATGACCAGGTTGCCGGAAATGCCCTGGAAGCCGGACTGCAGCACGGTCAGCACGCAGTACAGAATCAGGAAGTAGCCCCAGTTCATTGCACCGGTCTCCGCATTGGAGGTCATGGTGGTGGGGTCGCCGATGAGCCACAGGGCAATCAGCGCAGCATTCACCACAATGCCGCCATAGGAGCCGAAGAGCATGGCCTCCTTCTGGCCCAGACGAGGCGCCAGCAGGGAGACGGCAGCGAAGGCGATGATGGCGTTGGGGATCGTCAGGATACCTGTGACGTTGGACTGCAGCAGGGTGGACCCGGCAATGCAGGCGAACATGGCCACGGTGACGGCGCTGGTCTTGGCGGAGGAGCCGAGCTTATCCGTAGAGGCGGAGACCACCAGCATCTGAATGGCGCGGTTGCCCTTCAGGGTCTCCCAGTAATCCCGCAGGCCAATCTTGACGGGCTTGCCGGTGCCGAAGAACTCCGACCGATCCTTGGGGGCGATGGAGAACACAGCAAAAGCGGTGAAGCAGGCGCCAATGCCGGCGGTGATCATCCACAGGGTATGGAAGAACTGAGTAGAGCTGTATCCACCGTAATCGGCAAAGTTGTTGGCGATGATGGGGGTCAGGATGCCGAAGCCGGCAAACAGGATAACGTTGAACGCCGCGTCAAAGGCGGAGAACAACGGACGCTGCTTCGGGTCATTGGTCAGGCAGGACTGGGCGGACTTGGTGCAGACGCACTGGCAGGTGTAGCCCAGATAGTAGATGGCGGAAATGATGATGAAGAACACGAGGCGGATGGCGGTGTTCTCCGGCAGCAGATGGGTGACATGGAACATGATGAAGCTGGCCACGCACAGGATGACCTGACCGATCACCATGAAGGGACGGTTCTTGCCGAATCTGCCGTTGGTCTTGTCCACCATGAAGCCGACGAAGGGGTCGGTCACGCCGTCCCAGATACGCATGATCATGGAAAAGCTGGAGGCCAGCACCATGCCGACGCCGACGAAGCCCATCAGATAATAGCTGACGTAGTTCATCATGAACAGGTAGGTGTTGGTGGCGGTATTGTTCAGGCAGAAGCCGAGGATACGCCAGACAGGTACGCGGTGAATACCGTTTTCACCCATGTATTTTGAGGGATCGCTACTCATGTTTTACTTCTCCTTTCTCCCGCACGCCGACGCGTTGCGGACGCTGCATTGTTGTAAGGGTCGTTTTGCCATTGGTCAAAAATCTCCTTTCGGGTTTGACCGCTGCGCCACAGCCGCCCGTAAGAGCCGGTATGACGTCAGCGCCTGTGATGTTGCACAACCTCCTTCTGATTCATTTTATATTACACGGTTTGGCTCACGTGAAATATACAGCTTTTCCTGCGAAGGGGAACCCGCGCACCCCTTCAACTTATTTTATCTACTTTACTGATTTTACCTCAATTTCACGAAAAAATCAACAAAGGCTTCTAGGACAATACGCTCGTATTTTTGTAATTTTGTCCACATTTAACAGGAGGGTTCCTCTCACCTTTGGCAAAAGCCCGGAAACCGGTCTATCCTGTTCGGATTTTTCCTTTATTTTTGCCATTTTTCGGCAAAAAAAGCGGCGGGGCCGTCCCTTTGGCTCCGCCGCCGACTGTCATAAAGTACATCCCGCCGCTTAAAACGGGTGAAAAATTGGTGTTTTATGTTACAAACTGAAAGCACTGCCGCATCAGCGCCATCCGGGGCAGGAGGAAGGTGCCTGCGCTGTCGGTATAGCGCAGCTCCATTTGGAACACTTCTCCCCCGTCGTTCTCGAACACATAGACCTCCACATAATAGCCCCGCCCACTGTCCGTATAGGACAGCAGGGTGGCGACGTACTCCCCCTGGCCCACGGTGGCCTCCCCAGTGGTGAGGTCGGCATCCCCGGCGGCGGCCTCCACCGCCGCAAGGGTGGCCTCCACCGTCTCCGCCCCTCGGGACACCGTCAGCACCCCCTGGGGCACGCCGTCCTCATCCGTCAGGTCGGAGGTAAAGACCGCCGACTGGCTCTCGTCGTCCCAGGCGCAGCGGAAGGTCTCATAGGGATACTCCATGGTGAAGCCCAGGCTGCACCGGAAGGTGAAGAGGGACACCGTCACCGCCTCATCATTGACCGTAATGGTCTCCGTCCGCTGGGTGGTGCTGTCCACCCCGTTGGTCAGGGTGCTTTCCGCCGCCTCCGCCTCCGGCTCCGGGGACAGGCCACTGCTGCTCTCCCCGTCCGATGTACTCTGCTCCGCCGCCAGCACCGAGGTGGGTTCGGAGAACTCCACCTGGCAGGCCGTCAGAGGCAGGGCGAGGAGGCAGGCCAGCAGCAGGGGCAGGATGGTTCGGGTTTTCATCATATCATCTCCCTGTGGTAATGTTGTCGATTTTAGGGTTTGCTTTCCTTAGAGAAGGATTGAGAAAGGAAACAGGTTTTTGCCCTTGCCAGGGCATGGCCTACTTTTCTCGCTCCGCCGAGAAAAGTAGCAAAAGAGGGCGGCTCAGGGGGGAGCTTCGGGGCCTCGCTCCCCCCTAAGAACCCCTCTCCTATCCCACTGGAGCTTCGCGCTGTCCAGTCTGATAAGTAGTCTATCAGACAACAAACGAAGTAACTTTCAGGTGGTGAGACTGCCGCCGATGGCGGCTAGGTACGATTGCCGCCCGTTCCGCCTGACAGCGTAACGTGGCGTCAATTTTGTCATCCTTTGGTCGTGGACATCTGACGGTACGGCTACGTTATTCTCCTCAAATCAGGATAGATTGCATCTTAAAATGATAACATTGTTCCTATGGCACCTATCTTACCGGATTTTCCCCTGTTTGGCAAGGGGAAACCGGGGAAAATCGGGCGAAAACGGGCAGATGTTACCCTTCTCCGCCCCGGAGCAGCTCCGCCGCAGCGGCCAGCAGGATGGGCCCGGCCACCAGCCCGACCAGTCCCAGAGTCCTGGCCCCCAGGTAGGCGGACAGCAACGTCCACACCGGGCTGACCCCCACCCGCCTGCCCATGAGCCGCGGCTCCAGCAGCGTCCGGCACAGCCACACCGTCAGCCACAGACCCAGCAGCCCCAGAGCCTTGCCGCCCTCCCCTTCCAGCAGGGTCAGCAGCGCCCAGGGCACCAGCGCCGTACCGCAGCCCAGCAGGGGCAGGGCGTCCAGGAGGGCGATCAGGGCGGCCAGCAGCAGGAAGCCCTCCACCCGCAGCAGGGCCAGTCCCGCCGCCAGCAGGACAAACTGTACTGCAAGCAGCCGCCCCTGGACCGCAAGCCATCCCGCCGCCCCGCTTTTCAAGTGGCCCAGGACCGTCCGGCCCCTGTCCTACCAGGGTTCCGG
>JAJQET010000253.1 GCA_021201515.1 Clostridiales bacterium
TTTGTTTGCATCCTGGATTCTGGCTTCATTATAGACACCGAAGATTAGAGCAACATTAACGTTTTCCTATTTTTCAATTTTTTTCAGATTTTTTTGGAAGGGTGAGAGTGAAGGTGCTGCCCTGCCCCGGCGCGCTCTCCACCGTCACGGCCCCGCCGTGGAACTGGGCGATTTGGGCCACCATGGACAGCCCCAGGCCGGAGCCTGCCCCCGACCGAGAGGCGTCCGTCTGGTAGAAGCGGTCGAAAATCTTCTCCTGTTCCTCCTGGGCGATGCCGATGCCGTCGTCGGCCACGGACAGGGTCAGGGCGTCCTCCCCGTTCCGCAGGGTGACCCAGATGTGGCCGTCCTCTGTGCCGTAGCGATAGGCGTTGCTGACCAGGTTCACCAGCAGTCGGGAGAGCAGCTCCCGGTTCCCCCATACCGTCACCGCCGAATCTGCTTCCCAGGTCAGGGTGATGCCCTTCTCCTGAATCAGCGCCAGGTCCTCACAGGTGGAGGAGACCAGCTCCGTCAAATCCACCGACTCCTTTTGGTACCGCTCGGTATGTAGCTCCAGCCGGGCGAAGTCCAGCATATCGTTGATGAGCCGGGACATCTTCCGCCCCTGACGCTGAATCACCTCCAGAGCCTGCTGATACTCCTCCGCCGTCCGGGGCTCCTCCAGAGAGTACTCGCACTGGGCCATGATCACCGTCATGGGGGGTGCGCAGCTCGTGGGAGGCGTCGGAGGTGAACTGCTGCTCCACCTCAAAGGCCGTGTCCAGCCGGGCGAACATCTCGTTGAAGCTGTCCGCCAGTTGGTGCAGCTCGTCCTTGCCCTTGCCCAGGTCGATGCGCTTTTTCAGGTCGTCCCCCTGGCTGATCTGGGAGGCAGCCTCGGAGATCTGCTGAATGGGCCTGAGGGCCCGCCGGGCCACCAGGTAGCCGCCCACCGCCGCCAGCACCACCAGAGAGGGCAGCAGGATCAGGGACAGCCGGGAGATGTCCTCCATCTGGGAGCGGCCCTGGGTCTCGGACACCACGCCCCGGAGCCAAAGCCCCTCCAGCCCCTCCTGTACCAGCTGCCGGTCAAAGACGTAGTACAGGGTGCCGTCGATGGTGATGGTCTGAACCTGGGCGTCGATGAAGTCCAGCGCCGCCACCTCCCGGGCCACCGGATTCTCGCCGTACAGCATGGTGCCGTCGGCGTAGTACAGGGCGGTGTAGACCTCGTTGACCGCATCCAGGAAGTCGTCGTCCACCTCCAGGTAGCCGTCGCCGTAGACGGCGAAGTGGTCCACATCGCTGCTCAGGTCGATGTCCTCGATGCTGTCGAAGAACTCCACCTCGTCCACGTTGTCCTCCACCGTTTCGATGAGGCTGTCCCGCACCGTCTTTTGCAGCACCTGGTTGCTGACGAAGATGATCATAAAGTAGGTCATGGCCACCACGAAAATCAGCGCCACCGTGTACCACAGGGTCGCCTTCAGGCGGATGGATAGATTTTTCACCGGCCCGTCTCCTCCCGCAGCACATAGCCCCGGCCCCGGACGGTGTGAATCAGCTTCTGAGCCTCGCCGCCGTCGATCTTCTTGCGCAGGTAGCTGATGTACACGTCCACCACGTTGGTGCCGCCTTCATAGTCGAAGTTCCAGATGTGGTTTTCAATTTTCTCCCGGGACAGGACCACCCCTTTGTTGTGCATCAGGTACTCCAGCAGGGCGTATTCCTTGGCGGACAGGGTGATGGTCCTGCCGCCCCGCTGCACCACATGGGCGGCGCAGTCCATGGTCAGGTCGCCCACCCGCAGCACGTTGCTGGCCGCCCCGAAGGAGGTCCGGGTCATCACCCGAAGCCGGGCGGTCAGCTCCTCAAAGGAGAAGGGCTTCACCAGATAGTCGTTGGCCCCGCTGTCCAGCCCCCGCACCCGGTCGGACACCGCGTCCCGGGCCGTCAGGAACAGCACCGGCGTGGTCTTTCCTCCGTCTCGGAGCTTCCGCAGCACGGTGAAGCCGTCTGCCCTGGGCATCATAATGTCCAGGATGATGGCGTCATACTCGGTGTAGGAGAGAATTTCCATCGCCTCCTCCCCGTCGTAGCAGCAGTCCACGCTGTACCCGTCAGCGGTGAGCTTTTGGGCGATAATGCTGTTTAAATCCCGTTCGTCCTCTGCCAGTAAAATGCGCATGGCTCATACCTCCCCAGTTTATTCAGGATACCGTTAGCATACCACGGTTTCATGAGAGTTTCATTAGAACATTGAAAAAGTTTTGCCAAGGGCCTGCGCTTTTATTGTATGGATTTTCCCGCCGCCTGTCAAGGGCGGAAATCCCCGCTGTTCACAAACGCTTTACAGTTTTTTAGAACTCTGTTCAAGATTTTTCCGCCGGGTTGTAGTACTATATCATCAGACGATGACAGTTGTTTCAAGAATGTGTTTTTCTCCTCTCTCTTTCAAAGGCAAAATCCGCGGGGCCTGCGCCCTGCGGATTTTGTCTGTTCTGACGATTCCCTTTCTCTCCCGTTTTCGCTATACTGATGGCAGAAAATCATCAGAAAAGTGAGGCGAGCTGCCATGAGTATGCCCCGGGACCCCGTCATCCTGCTCAGCTATGTGAACACCCTCCTGCGGGACCGCTACCCCTCCCTGACGGAGCTGTGCAAGGCGGAGTGCGTGGAGGAGGCGGAGCTGAAAGCCGCCCTGGACGCCATCCAGTATGAGTACGATGAGGCGCTGAACAAGTTCGTGTGACAGGCAAATGTAAAAAAGGAAGGCTTCCGGTACAGAAACGTGTACCGGAAGCCTTTTTGAAGTGCCCCCTGCCAAGTAGACAGTGAAAAAACAAAAAGGATTTCCATGAAGATGGCTGATATAGTTCCCTTAGAGTAGACGCTCGAAAAAAGAAAAAATCGAGGCTACACTAAGGGGCTATTATAATGGCGAGAAGTAGACATAAGAACAGGGCTTACAAGCGATTCCATCAATCACAGTCGATGCCCTCTGCATACGGTTCCGCGATTTGTCCTCCGGGGAAGGGCGCCCGTCAGCCGCCGCTCCCCTGCCGCCGGTGGAAGTACAGGCCCATCAGCCCGCCCACCAGGCCGCCCACCACATGGGTCAGCTGGGAAATGTTGTCCGCCGTGGTGACGCCGCTGACGATCTCCTGGCCCAAAAACAGAACCACCACCAGAATCAGCGTCAGGGGAACCTCCCCCTGGCCGAAGCTGGACAGGGAGGACAGCACGATCATCATAAACACCACCCCGCTGGCCCCCAGCAGGGCCTGACCGGGGAACAGGGCGATGAACACCAGGCCGGTGGTCAGCGCCGTGACGCAGATCATCATCAGCAGCGGCCTGCTGCCATACTTCTCCTCCAGCATGGGGCCCAGGAGGAGGATGTAAGTCATGTTGCTGATATAATGCGCCCACCCGGCGTGTCCCAGCACATGGCCGAAGAGCCGCAGATAAGTCAGCGGGTTGGTGGGGGAGGCCCGGTAAACGGAGAACAGCAGGCTGGTGCTGGCCCCGCCGGTGGCGAAACCCAGCAGCAGCGCCCCCAGGCTCAGCAGGGCAAAGGTCAGCACCACCGGGGAATTGTAACGGATGCGTTTCAAAACAGTTCAGCGTCCTTTCTGCCCGCGGAAGGGGTCGTTTTGCCCCTCGTAGAGTGTGAAACCTAAATCTTCACTTTTCTGTAGGGGCGGCCCTTGGCCGCCCGGGGCAAGCAGGCGGTTTCTGCGGGCGGCCAAGGGCCGCCCCTACACATGCGATTGAAAAAATGAATCACTTTTTGCCCACCTGAACAGCAATACAGGCAGTTCCGGTGCCATTTTGCGACGGTTGAATAAAGTAAAGATTTAGTTTTCACTCTCTACTAGCCACTAAATCCATCCCTTGCAAACCCTTCCCATTCATGCTATGATGGTACAACCACCAATGAGAGAGGACACTGTTATGGAGTTACTGTTTGTCGCCTATCCCAAATGCAGCACCTGCCAGAAGGCCAGACGCTACCTGGAGGAGCGGGGCGTTTCTTTTGTGATGCGGGACATCAAGGAGGAGCGGCCCACCACTCAGGAGCTGGAGCAGTGGCACAAGGCCAGCGGCCTGCCCCTGAAGCGATTCGTGAACACGTCTGGTCTGCTGTACCGCTCCATGGATTTGAAGAACAAACTCCCCGCCATGACGGAGGATGAGATTTACGCCCTGCTGGCCACAGACGGGATGCTGGTGAAGCGTCCCCTGCTGATTGGGGAGGGCTTCGTCCTCACTGGCTTCCGCCAGGGGGAGTGGGACGCGGCGTTGTCCAAAGACTGAGAGAGTGGGAGAACCGTTATGTTTCAGATACTGAAAACGGAAGGCCGCGCCCGCCGGGGCGTGTTCACCTGCGCCCACGGCACAGCCCAGACCCCTGTGTTCATGAATGTGGGCACCCAGGGGGCCATCAAGGGGGCCGTGTCCGCCGGGGATTTAAAGGAGATTGGCTGCCAGATTGAGCTGTCCAACACCTACCACCTCCACGTCCGCCCCGGGGACGACGTGGTGCGCCAGCTGGGGGGCCTCCACCGGATGATGGGCTGGGACGGGCCGATTCTGACGGATTCCGGCGGCTTCCAGGTGTTCTCCCTGGCCACCCTGCGGAACATCAAGGAGGAGGGCGTCACCTTCCACAGCCATGTGGACGGCCGGAAGATTTTCATGGGGCCAGAGGAGTCCATGCAGATTCAGGCCAACCTGGGCAGCGACATCGCCATGGCCTTTGACGAGTGCGTGGAGAACCCCTGCGCCCATGACTACGCCCGCCGCTCCGTGGAGCGTACCCAGCGCTGGCTGGAGCGGAGCATTGCGGAGCATCAGCGGCTCTGCGCCCTGCCGGACTGCGTCAACCCACAGCAGCAGCTCTTTGCCATCAATCAGGGCTGCACCTATCCGGACCTCCGCATCTGGCACGCCCAACAGATCTCCGCCCTGCCGGAGGAAAGCTTCCAGGGGGTGGGCATCGGCGGCCTGGCCGTGGGGGAGAGCACCGAGGTCATGTACGAAATCCTGGACCAGGTGGTGCCCCACCTGCCGGAGCAGAAGCCCCGCTACCTGATGGGTGTGGGCGCGCCCTGGAACATCATTGAGGGGGTCTACCGGGGGGTGGACTTCTTCGACTGCGTCATGCCCGCCCGGAACGCCCGCCACGGCAAGCTGTTCACCTGGAAGGGCGTCCTGAACATCAAAAACGAGAAGTACAAGCTGGACGCCTCCCCTGTGGACCCGGACTGCCACTGTCCCCTGTGCCGCAGCTACAGCCGGGCCTACCTCCGCCACCTGTTCAAGGCGGAGGAAATGCTGGCCATGCGGCTGGCGGTGCTGCACAACCTGTATTTCTATAACGAGCTGATGGCCCGTATCCGGCAGGCGCTGGACGAAGGAACCTTTACCGCCTTCCGGGCGGAATACACGGAAACGCTGCAAAAGCGGGTATAAATTTCTGAAAAATCCCTTGCAAACGGGGTCGGTTTCAGGTATACTACATGGTAGTGCGTTTTTACGCAAGAAACGGAGGGAATACTATGAGTGATTGGGCATATACAATCATCATGCTGGTCGTGATGGTCGCCATCTTCTACTTCCTGCTGATTCGCCCTGAAAACAAGCGGAAGAAGCAGGCCAACGAGCTGCGCAACAGCCTGGCGGTGGGCGATGAGGTCACCACCATCAGCGGCGTTGTCGGTACGATCTGCGCAGTGAAGCAGAACAGCATCGTCATCGAGACCGGCGCTGACCGGGTGCGGATCGAGCTGATGAAGTGGGCGGTGTCCTCCAAGGGCGTCCAGACCACAGAGGACGGCAAGTCTGTCTCCACCGAGAAGAAGTGAGCCGCCGCTCATAAAATTCCCCCCTCTCTCATACCCTGTAACAGGACGTGAGAAGGGGGAATTTTTTGTTGCAGACAGAGCATCGGGAGACGCTGTTCAATCGGTTCACCGGGATTCTGGCAGGGGCGGTGCTGGCCTTTGCGGTGTGTACGCT
>JAJQET010000247.1 GCA_021201515.1 Clostridiales bacterium
GGCGGTGAAGGAGGCCAGCGCCTCCTTCCAGGAGGCTGTGCTGGGGGTCGGCTCCGGCCTATGTGATGTCAACGTGAACCGGGACGTGGAGACCCCCTTCGGCTGGTGGGTCGGCCTGAACCCGGACGGCCCCTCCAACAAGACAGCGGAAGTCCTGCGGGTGGACAGCCTCTCCGGCAAAACGCTGGGAATCCTGGTGAATTACGGGCTGAAGCCCTGCGCCATTGACAACACCGAGATGGCCCAAGGGACCCGGCTGGTCTCCAGCGATGTGCCCGGCCTGGCCTGCACCCTGCTGGAGGAGCGCTACGGCGCGCCGGTGCTGTTCACCATGAGCGCCGCAGGCGACCAGGTGCCCAAAGAGCAGGCCATTTACGATGTGGTGCAGCCGGACGGCACCGTGGGCAAGACGGAGCTGGGCGTGGAAAAGGGCCTGGAAATCGTGCCCCGCCTGGGGACGCAGATGGCCCGTGAGCTGGAGTCCATTGTGGACGGCATCACTTGTCACGGCGCAGACACCGTTCTCAAAACCGGCTCCACCGCCATCACCTGGCCCAACAAGGCCAGAACCCCCATGCAGCCCACCAAAACGGTGGACTATCAGCCGGAGGGCGAGTCCGAAATCGACGCCCACGCCATCGTCCTGGGCGACCTGGCGCTGGTGGCGGTGAAGCCGGAGGTCAACGCCCAGACCGAGGCCGAGCTGAAAGCTGCCTCCCCCTGCGCCAACACCATGCTGATCTCCATGGTCAACGGCGGCATGAAGTATATGCCCGACCGCGCCTCCTATGACCGCATCACCTGGGAGGCCCTCAGCGCCCAGCTGATGCCCGGCGGGGCGGAAAAATGGGTGGAGGCCGCATCCGGTCTGCTGACCGACATGGGGCAGGAAACCAACCTCCCGGTTGTGACCGCCGTGGCCCAGCCCCGTCCGGACGGCGAGCGGCTGTGCCGGGTGGAAATCGACTTCCCGAAGGCCGTCCCCGCGCCGGAAGAGGTGCAGGTGCTGGGCCATACCGTCACCGGCTCCGCCGTCAGCGGGAAGCGCATGACCTTGACCCTCTCCGAGGAGGAGGCCTCCTCCTATGTGATTCCGCCTGTGTTCAACCCCAGCGGCCAGCCCCCCAAGGGAAAACCCAAGGGTAAGCCTGGTGGCAAGCCTGGCGACAGGCCGAAAGGTCCTGGGGGCGGCGGACAGGGCAAACGCCCCCGGAAGGCCATCTCCGTGGCGGTGAAGGTCCCCGGCTATGCCCAGGATATTTACGCCGGCGCAGTGCGGGAGGAGGTCATTGACGACTTCACCCAGGGCGTTTACAAGGGCATCCTCTACAACCTGTTTACCCCGAAAACGCTGACGGAAGGGGCAGTGTATCCCCTGGTGATGTTCATCCCCGACGCCTCCGCCAACGGGAACGACCCCAAGATGGCGCTGAGCCAGGGCATCGGCGCAACCACCTGGGCGGAACCGGCCTGGCAGGAGCAACACCCCTGCTATGTGCTGGCGGTGCAGGTGCCGGACAACATCCAGCTGACCAATGACGACTATCAGGCCGCACCGGAGCTGGAGACCATCAAGGAGCTGCTGGACACCGTGGTTGCCGCCAATCAGGTGGACACGAAGCGGATTTACACCACCGGCCAGTCCCAGGGCTGCATGGCCTCCTGCGAGCTGAACATCCGCTATCCCGGCTACTTTGCGGGGACCCTCCTGGTGGCAGGCCACTGGGAGGTGGCCAAGATGGTGCAGCTGACAGACGCGAAGCTGTTCTTCGGCCTCAGCGAAGGCGACCTGAAGGGCTACCCCAGCATGAACGCCATCACCGACGGACTGGAGCAAAATGGCGTGGCCATGGGCCGGGTGCGCCTCAACTTCCGGGAGGGCTGGGAAGTCAACAACCGGAAGGTGGAGGAAGCGGCCCAGGGCAACCAGGATGTATACGTCGTGTTCGACGCGGCGACGGTCTTTCCCGACGACGGGAAGGAACACCGCCTGATGGAGCATCACAACCGTGGCTGGGAGCTGTTGTATCAGATGGATTCCGTTAAGGAATGGCTGTTCCGGCAGCAGAACGGATAAGAAAACCGGCAGCGGAAGTTCCGCTGCCGGTACGATGAGGGTTGAATCATGAAAATTAGTGAGATTATTGAGCGGGTCATCGCCTACCATCCGCCCTTCACCAGAGAGCATACCACGGACGTCATCAAGTTCGGCGACCCGGAGCAGGAATGTACCGGCGTGGTGGTGACCTGTTTCCCGTCCATTGATGTGATTCGCAAAACGGCGGAGCTGGGCGCCAATTTCCTGATTGTCCACGAGCCGCTGTTCTGGAGCCATGAGGACACCACCGGCTGGCTGGAAAACAGCGCGGTCTACCAGACCAAGCGGCAGCTGCTCGCTGACGCAGGCATCACGGTCTGGCGTGACCACGACCATATGCACGGCGAAGGCTGGGGGCCAAAGCGGGTCAACCTGGACGGGATGTATGACGGCATCATGCGGGAGCTGGGCTGGGAGCCCTACCTGGTGGAGTCGAAGAAGAAGCCTCTGGTCTTCCAAATCCCGGAGACGGACGGGGAGACCCTGGGGCACGAGCTGATGGAGAAGCTGAACCTGAAGGGCATCCGCATCGTTGGCGACCGGCATACGAAGGTCTCCCGGGTGTTCCTGTGTGAGCATATCGGCTCCAACGACCGCAACGCGGAGGAAAAGCTCCTGCGCACGGAGATGGAGGAGTACGACGCCCTGATCCCGCTGGAAATCATCGACTGGACGCTGTGCGCCTATGTCCGGGATTCCTGCCAGGCGGGCAGGCCGAAGGTGCTCTACAATGTGGGCCATTTCAATTTGGAAGAACTGGGTATGCGTTATATGGCGCGGTGGCTGCCGGGGCTGCTGGACGAGCAGATCCCCGTCACCTATGTGCAGTCCGGCGACGCCTTTGACTTTATCCTTTGAACAATACGATCAACATCAGCGCCTCCGGCCGCCTGCGGGCAGCCGGAGGCCGGAGTAAGGAAGGACGGACCATGAAAGCGATTGATTTTTCCTGTAAGCACGATATTCTGATTCGGCATAAGGACGGCACCCTGACCCCCATGGACGAGCCGTATTATGAGCCGAAGCTGATCGCCCCCAACACCTGGCAGATCATGAGCTCCGGCGACTACCACTATCTGCTGGTGGGCGACGAGGAGGGCATCACCATTGACACCGGCTACGGCGCGGGCAACCTGCGGGAGTATCTGGAGAGCCTGTGCGGCAAGCCTGTCCGCTGGGCGGTGAACACCCATCACCACTTTGACCACACCGCCAACAACTGCTACTTTGACCTGGTGTATATGGCGGAGGAATCCGTGGACCTGGCGGCGGTTCCCTACCCCAGCTTTGACGGCATCACCTTCCCCAGAGACTACGCCGTTCAGGTGGTGGACGACGGCTATATCATCCCCCTGAAGGGGCGGGAGCTGGAGGTGTTCAAAATCGGCGACCACACCGACGGCGGCATCGCCATCCTCGACCGCAAGGCGCGGCTTTTGTTCGCCGGGGACGAGATCATGCCCGGCGGCAAGCCCATCAGCAACACAGTGGAGAAGCTGCTGCGGGATACGGAAAAGCTGATGAAGCACAGAGATGAATTTGACCTGGTTTGCAGCGGCCCGGACACCATGGACCCGGAGGTGGTGGACATCACCTATGAAGCCTGCCAGCGCATCCTGGCCGGGGAGCGGACGCCGGAGGCCAAGAACAAGCGCCGGGGTATGCCCCACAGAAAGCCTGAGCCTGAGGGCGGCCCCAAGATCTACGACTGCCAGCACCCCCATCCGGAGGACGTACACAACGGCAAGCCCCGGATGAGCATGGAGGATCAGGAGATCTTCTCCTACCGTGGACGGGAGTTCACCTTCCAGGAGAGCAAGGTATTTGACAAGCCGGAAACGCCGAAGGAATAAGGGGCACCGTGATGGAAGTAAACAAGCCATTGGAATGTGACGTTCTGGTGGCCGGCGGCGGCTCAGCGGGGATGATGGCCGCCATTGCGGCCGCCGACGCCGGGGCACGCACCATCATCGCGGAAAAGGCCAACACCCGCCGCAGCGGCAACGGCGCCACGGGGAACGACCATTTTCAGTGCTACATCCCTGAGGTACACGGCAGCGAGGGCGCATGGCTGAAGCTGCTGGCCCTCTCCCAGGAGGCCCGGGGCGGCCGGGATAAGGACATCAGCGCCGGATTCATGCGGGAGAGCATGGGCGTGGTGCTGGACTGGGAGCAGTGGGGCATCCCCATGCGTCCCCACGGGGGCTGGGAGTTCACCGGCCACTGCAAGCCGGGGCAGCAGGGCATCCACCTGAAATATGAGGGCGTCAACCAGAAACCCACGCTGACCAAAACCGCCCTGAAGCGGGGCGTTAAAATCCTGAACCGCCACCCGCTGTCGGAGCTGATCTGCGATGAAACCGGAGCCGTCTGCGGCGCCATCCTGGTGGACTTGACAGAGGACACCCCGAAGCTCCAGGTGGTGCGGGCAAAGGCGGTGGTGATCGCCACCGCCGGCGTCTCCCGCATCAGCGGCGAAACGACGATGGGCTGGATGTTCAACGCCGGCGGATGCCCGGCCAGCACCGCCACCGGACGGATCGCCGCCTACAAGGCTGGGGCCAGGCTGGTGAATGTGGACAACATCCTCAGCGGCGGGGCCGACTTCAAATTCTTCCACCGGGGCGGCAAGGCCACCTGGGTGGGAGTATACTCCGACCTGGAGGGGAAGCCGTTGGGCTCCGTCGTCCAAAAGCCCGACTGGAGATACGGCGATTATACCACCGACCTGTGGCAGGGAATGTTCGCCGCCCAGTACGAGGCGGGGAACCCGGTGTTCATGAACTGTTCCCAGGGGACGGAGGAGGACCTCGCCTACATGAAGTGGGCGCTGGTGCACGAGGGCAACAGCGCCACCTTACAGCATTTGGAGGACGAGGGCTTTGACTTCCGCACCCACATGGTGGAGTACGACTATTCCCCCAGCGGCGGCCCCAGCCCCTTCGGCAACGGCATCGACATCGAAGGCAGCGGCGCGACCACGGTGCCCGGCCTGTTTGCGGCCGGACAGGTGACCGGCAACGGCATCGGCGGCGTAGGGGCGGCGGCCACCCAGGGCCGCATCAGCGGACGGAGCGCCGCGGCCTACGCGCAGCAGACCGAGATCAAACCTGCTGAGGAGCGGCCTGTCGTGGCCGAGACGCTGGAGCGCTATACCCGTCTGCTGGCCAACGAGGTTAGCACCGCGACGCCCACCTGGCAGGAGGCCAACATTGCCATCATGCAGACCAACTGGAGCTACATGGGGGGCAAGGTGCGCAGCGAGCGTATGCTGCAAGTGGGCCTGTCCCACCTGCGGCGCATCATGGGGAAGCTGGAGCAGCTTCACTGTGAGAACTCCCACGACTTCATGCACTGCCTGGAGGTGCAGGACATTGCGGCCCAGTCGGAGATCTGCTATCTGGCCGCCCTGTCCCGGAAGGAGAGCCGGGGTATGGTGAAAAGCGCGGACTACCCCTGGATCGACCCGGCCATGGACGGGAAGCTGCTGACCATTCAGCTGCAGGACGGACAGCCCGTGACGGATGCCCGCCCCAGACGGATGTAGCGCCGAAGGAGGGAAGCATATGCCGCCAATCATTCACAAGGAAAAATGTGTGGGCTGCATGAACTGCGCCAAGATTTGCCCCATGGACTGCTTCGGTGTCCAGAAAAAGGGCAGCCGGGTGCCGGAGATCCGGTTCCCGGACGAGTGCTGGCACTGCAACGCCTGTGTGCTGGAGTGTCCGGCAAAAGCCATCACGCTGCGGGTCCCCCTGCCGTCGATGATGGTGTTTATGGAAGTGCCCAAGTAAAGGAACCACTGAATAAATGCAACTGCGGCGTCTTGCGGTAAATTTCCGCCAGAAATGCGTTGCAAAGTCTTGAAATCCGTCAGGATTCCTGCGCCTTTGCGCCTTTT
>JAJQET010000137.1 GCA_021201515.1 Clostridiales bacterium
GCACAGCACCCGGTCCGCCACCCCGTCGGCGGGGCACAGGCCCAGGGACCAGCTCCACCGGGAGGGATACAGCAGCCGCAGCCCCCTCCGGTTCAGGAGGTCCAGCAGGATGTGGGAGGCCATGGCGATGAAAAAGGCCCCCGCCAGAGGCTCCGCCCCCCGCCAGACGCAGAAGGTCAGCAGGGCCAGCCCCATCAGAGAGTGCATAAAGGAGCGGTGGGGCTGGGTGGTGCCAAAGACGCACAGCCCCAGGAACAGCACCGCCCAGGCCGCCATCTCCTGTGCCCCGGCGTACCGCAGCAGGAACCGCTCAATTCCCAGCTGGAACGCGGTGTTCAGCGCCCAGCCCAGCAGCAGGGCGGCCCCGGCCACGGAGACGATGCGCACCAGCTCCCGGTGGGAGGTGGAGGTGGTCACGTCCACGTCGGGGATGACGCTGCCCACCGCCGCCGCCCCCAGGCAGAGCACCAGGGTCCGGGGGGTGTCGGGGCGCAGCAGGCAGAGGGCCAGGGCCTCCCCGCAGACGAAATGGGTTTTTCCGGTCATGATAACGGCCTCCGTGATACAAATGCGTCTTTTTCCCGAAAACTGAAATAAATCCACCGAAAAAAAGCAAAAATTTTCAAAAAAGTAGAAAAATTGTCTTTTTCCGCAGAATAGTTGCAACAACGGAGAAAATGCTATATAATGGGGCAGGCCGCCACAGGCACTGGGATCTGAGCGGAGACGAAAGGATGTAAAAAATCGTATGAAACTGAGCCCTTCCATACTTGCCGCCGACTTTGCCGTCCTGGGCGCATGCTGCCGCACCGTGCTGGACGCAGGGGCGGATATGATACACTACGATGTGATGGACGGTCACTTTGTGGAGAATCTGAGCTTCGGCCTGCCGGTGCTGCAGAGCCTGGACAAGGCCCTGCCTGACGCTGTCTTTGATGTACACCTTATGATAACCAATCCCCGGCGCTATGTCAAGGCATTTGCGGAGGCCGGGGCGGACTGGATCACCTTCCATGTGGAGGCGGAGGACAGCATCCCCGAAACCATCCGGGCCATCCGGGCGGCGGGGTGCAGGGTGGGGCTGTCCTGCTCTCCGGACACGCCGGTGGAGGCCATGCTCCCCTGGCTGAGCCAGATCGACCTGGCCCTAGTCATGGGGGTGCAGCCCGGCCAGGGGCGGCAGACCTTCCTGCCGGAGAGCGAACAAAAAATTGCCGCCATCCGGGCGGAGCGGGACCGCCTGGGCCTGGCGCTGGAGATCAGCGTGGACGGCGGCGTGAATCTGGCCACCACCGGCCCCCTGTGCAAGGCTGCCGGGGCGGACATTCTGGTGTCCGGCTCCGCCGTGTTCAACGCCCCGGACGTGGCGGCGGCGGTGCGGGCCTTCCGGGCCCTGTGAGGTGCGCTATGATCAAAACGATTCTCTTTGATATTGACGACACCCTGTACAGCTACACGAAGGCGGACGCCGTGGCCTTCCCGGCGCTGGCCGCCTACGCCGAAGAAAAATTCGGCGTCCCCTATGACCGTTTCTTTGACCTGTACTGGAAGGCGTACCGGGAGCAGATCCGCCGGGTGGGCCACGAGTGCGGGGCCACCCACAGCCGGGTGCTGCGGTGCCAGATCCTTCTGGAGTGGCTGGGTCAGCCCCTGACCTTTGCCCGGGAAATGGAGGGGCTGTACTGGAACACCCTGCTGAACGCCATGGAGCCGACCCCCGGTGTGGAGGACTGCCTCCGCACTCTGAAATCTCAGGGCTACCGCCTGGGCATCGGCACGGACCTGACCGCCGGATGGCAGCTGACCAAGCTGGAACGGCTGGGATTTTTGCCTTATTTCGACTTCATGGTGTGCAGCGAGGAGGCCGGGGCGGACAAGCCCGACCCCCGGTTCTTCGCCCTGTGTCTGGAGAAAGCGGGGTGCGGGCCGGAGAATTGCCTCTTTGTGGGTGACAACCCCCGCCGGGACGTGGCCGGGGCCAACCGGGCGGGGATGCACGGGGTCTGGTTCCGTCCGGAGGACGAAAAGACCGGCCAGGCGGGGACGCAGGGGGCATGGTTCCGGATGGAGAACGCGGAGGTCACCGGGACGGAGGATTTGCTCCGCATCCGCTCCATGGCCGAGCTGCCCGCCCTGGCGGCGGCGCTGTGAACCGCTCCCCTTCCGCAGCCGAAGGGAAGGTCAGGAAAAGTTGTGAAAACACCCTGTAATCACGGGATGTTGCCACTCTTTTTGAAAAATGGAACATATCTCCATTCGTTGTTTTGCCAGAAAGCCGCCCCGTTTGTTTTTTCTTTTTGTGAAAAAATCTTCCGCGGTTTTCTTGCAAAAACGGCAAAAACGTGCTATGATAATTGCGCTGAGGGTGAAACGGCTGTGCGGGTTCTGCAATCGCATTACCAGAAACACAGAAGGACATCTTCTTTTTTGAAAACGCCTGAGTGATGCATTCAGGCGTTTTCTTTTTTGTGTTTTTGCCCGACTACAGAATCATCACCGCGGTGATCACCGCCACCAGCAGCATGGCGGCGGAGGCCGCCAGATCCAGGGTGTCCTTCAGCCGGACGACGGCGGACCGCCGCTCCGGGGCGGCGGAAGGTCCGGCCTCCCGCTGGGGGAGAGCATCCTCCGGTTCCTCCGGCTCCGCCAGCAGGGCCTGCTGGGCGGCCAGCTTTTCCTTATATTCCTCAAAATTGATGACGTTATCCTCGTGGCGGATAAAGCTCCGTGTGGTAAAATAGACGGTTTCCATGGCAGATCCTCCAATCCGGTTCCGACTAAAGAACGTTTGTTCTATCGCTTGTTCCATATAATAGCACATATGTTCGATTTGCGCAAGGGGTTTTTCCCGATTTTCCGGGAAAAAATTTCCCCCACGCTAGGCGGCATCCTCCTCCAGCTCTTCCAGCGCCTCACCGATGCTGTCGGCGGAGAACAGAAACGCTCCAAACTGATCGTATACTTCCACATGACCTCTGACATAACGTGCCTTTACCTGCATGGCGATTGGCCTCCTTTTGTTTGATGAGACCAGTATAGCACAGGAGGTGTCCAATAATCCGGACAGTGTCGCGGGATTGGAAAGATTTTTCGCGGTTTCCGGAGCCGCGACTTCCGGAGGGAACTGCGCTTTTGTCCCTGCCCCCCTCCCCGTTGGAACCGTCCGGAAACCCCCTGAAACCCGGCAATCTCCGTACTTTTAAGAAAAAATCCATATCTCCCCCATTGCCAAGGGGCCGGTCTTGTGCTAAGATAGGTACAGCTTTGGGGAAGTGCGTTTTTCGCCTGTGCCCCGGAAGAAATTATTATCAAATCGACCCGAACGCCTGTCCGGGTCTGGAGGATCGTCCACTATGAAACACGTCAAACGATTTTTCACAGCGTTTCTGACCCTGTCCCTGGGCCTGATGGCCCTCACCGGCTGCACCGTGGGGGAGGATACCTCCTCCGGTTCCAGCGCCGCCTCTGAATCCGCGTCTGCCTCCGTATCCGCGTCCGTGTCCGACGCCCAGTCCGAAGGGCTGACGCCGGAGGCGGACGCCACCGCCAACATGACGCTGATCGGCATCGCCCTGGCCGGCACCGCGGAGGCCGGCGACTCCCTGAACGGCCAGGCGGAGGAGCTGCAGTCCCTGCTCCAGGAGGCCGGCTTCTCCGTGGAGATGGCCTACGCGGAGGGGGACGGCAGCACCCAGAGCCTTCAGCTGAATGCCATGATCGAGGATGAGTGCGCCATTCTCATCGTGGAGGCGGTGGACGCCGACGCCATTGACAGCGCCCTGACCTCCGCCGGCGAGGCGGGCATCTCCGTTCTGGCCTGCGGCACCCTGCTGGAGCACAGCGCCGTCACCTGCTATGTGGGGACGGACTACGCCGCCATGGGGGCCGCCCAGGCCGCTTACATCGCGGAGGCCCTGGGGCTGGACGCCGAGGACGCCGGAGACGAGACCTACACCCTGGAGCTGGTGGTGGGAGACACCGATGTGGACCGGCTCATCTATGAGGGGGCCATGGAGGTGCTGGAGACCTACCTGACCGCCGGCCAGCTGACCATCCCCTCCGGCCAGCAGGACTATGGGGACGTGGCGACGGCGGACGCCGCCGGACGGACAGAGACCCTGCTGACGACTTACTACTCCGGCGGGGAGAATCTGGACGTGCTGCTGACCACCAGCAACGAGACCTGCGCCGCCGCCCTGACCACCCTTCACGCCTCCTACGCGGGCAGCGTCTATCCCATCGTGGTGGGGGCACAGTGCGGGCTGGAGAGTGTCCAGTGGCTCAGCGACGGCTTCCTGGCCATGACCACCCTGTCCCCGGAGGTGACCTATCCGGAGCAGGTGCTGACCCTGATTCAGCAGATCCGCAGCGGCGAGGCCGTGGAGGACTGCCTGACCGCCGGTGAGACCGTCACCGGGGACAACTTCCTGGAGCTGCTGGTGGACACCGGGCTGTACTCCGTATCCATCTCTGGCGAGGTCACCGAGGGCGCAAGCCAGGGGGCCGAAGAGGAGGACGACACGGACCCCGGGGACACCGAGGAAGTGCCGATGGTGGAATATGAGGCGGAGGACGATCTGGACGACGCCGGGTCGGAAGGCGAATAAGGATTTCCAAAAAAATTCTGCATTTCATACTTCTGTAACATTTTCCCGCGAACTTCTGTAACATCCGGGGTGTATCTTATATACATGAGTTGAGCAACTTCTTCTTTTCATTCTATCCTCCCTAATTTCCCTATAGGAACAGCGGCCCATGTTTGTGGGTCGCTGTTCCTATTTGTACAGGGTTCCCCCTGCAATGCAGGTTTGAAACCTGAAACTGCAGCCATAACCTCAAACAGGGAACATAATCCTGCCCTCCCCAAAACACCGCCACCCCCGCAAAGGCGCAGCCTCTGCGGGGGTGGCTTTCAATGTGTGTGCCGGTGTCAGCTCAGCTGGAACTGACCGGTGTACAGCTGGTAGTAGCGGCCCTTCATGGCCATCAGCTCATCGTGGGAGCCGATCTCGATGATGCGGCCCAGCTCCAGCACGGCGATGCAGTCGCTGTTGCGGACGGTGGACAGACGGTGGGCAATGACAAAGGTGGTACGCCCCTTCATCAGGGCGTCCATGCCCTTGGAGATCAGTGCCTCGGTACGGGTGTCGATGGAGGAGGTGGCCTCGTCCAGCACCATCACCGGCGGGTCCGCCACGGCGGCCCGGGCGATGGCCAGCAGCTGCCGCTGGCCCTGGGACAGGTTGGCGCCGTCGGCGGTGACCATGGTGTTGTAGCCCTCCGGCAGGCGGCGGATGAAGGAGTGGGCGTTGGCGGTCTTGGCAGCGGCGATGCACTGCTCATCCGTGGCGTCCAGCTTGCCGTAGCGGATGTTCTCCATGACGGTGCCGGTGAACAGGTGGGTGTCCTGGAGGACGATGCCCAGAGAGCGGCGGAGGCTGTCCTTGGCGATGCTCTGGACGTCGATGCCGTCATAGGTGATGCCGCCGTCCTGAATCTCGTAGAACCGGTTGATCAGGTTGGTGATGGTGGTCTTGCCTGCGCCGGTGGAGCCGACGAAGGCGATCTGCTGGCCGGGCTTGGCGTAAACGCTCAGGTCATACAGCACCTGCTTCTCCGGCACATAGCTGAAGTCCACATTGGTGAGGCGGACGTCGCCCTTCAGTTCCACCAGCTCGCAGGCGTCCTCGCCCTCGCCGATGACGGTGCCGGTGACCTCCTTCATCTTGAAGGCGTCGCCGCCGTTCCGGGACTCCCAGCTCCAGTGGCCGTCGTCGTGGCGGACCAGCATACCCCGCTCGGTCTGGGGCAGCTTCCACGCCCAGTTGGTGACCCTGCTCTGGCCGTCATGGAGGCTCAGGCTGCCGTCCTCGTGCTTTTCCACGTTGCCCAGTGTGACCTTGCCGGTGTCGAACTCCGGCTCCTGATCCATGACGGCGCAGATGGGCTCGGCGCGGGCCCGGGCGGCGAGGACG
>JAJQET010000166.1 GCA_021201515.1 Clostridiales bacterium
CACGAAGGCGTCCAGGTCTTTTTCAATGTCCAGCACCGTCATGCCCTTCACCGCCGACGTGCCCATGGTGGTGCCGGAGATCAACCCCGACCACATCAAGGTCATTGACGCCCAGCGCAAACGGCTGGGGACGAAAACCGGCTTCATTGCCGTGAAGTCCAACTGCTCCCTGCAATCCTACGTCCCCGCCCTGCACCCCCTGCGGGAGAAGTACGGGCTGGAGAAGGTTCTGGTCACCACCTACCAGGCCATCTCCGGCGCGGGCAAGAACTTTGAGACCTGGCCGGAGATGATCGACAACGTCATCCCCTATATCGGCGGCGAAGAGGAAAAGAGCGAGCAGGAGCCGCTGAAGATGTGGGGCGACCTGGTGGACGGCGTCATCGTCCCCACCAACACCCCCGCCATCACCTCCCAGTGCCTCCGGGTGCCGGTGACGGACGGTCACATGGCCGCCGTGTTCATGTCCTTCCCGGCGGGGAAGAAGCCCTCCATTGAGGCCATCAAGGCGGATTGGGCCTCCTATCGGGGCCGCGCCCAGGAGCTGAACCTGCCCTCCGCCCCGAAGCAGTTCCTCCACTATTTTGAGGACCCCAACTATCCCCAGACCAGGCTCCAGCGGGACCTGGAGGGCGGCATGGCCATCTCCCTGGGCCGCCTGCGGGAGGACACCCAGTATGACTACAAATTTGTTGGCCTGAGCCACAACACCCTGCGGGGTGCGGCAGGGGGCGGCGTGCTGCTGGCAGAGCTGCTGGCCGCCGAGGGATATATCCCCCATAAGGTCTGAGCCTCCGTTTTCCGACCAATCTCCCAAACGAGTGCGCGAATTGTATGAGAAAGGTTTGATACTATGAAAACTCCCATCTTCACCGGCGCCTGCGTCGCCATTGTCACCCCTTTCACAGAGACCGGCGTGGACTACAGGAGCCTGGCCGGGCTGATCGAATGGCAGATCGCCGCCGGTACCGACTGCATCTGCATCTGCGGCACCACCGGCGAGGGCTCCACCATGACCATGGAGGAGCATAAGGAGGCCATCCGCTTCTGCTGCGAGACGGTGAACCACCGCTGCAAGGTGCTGGCCGGTACCGGCTCCAACTGCACCGCCACCGCCCTGGAGCTGAGCCTCTACGCCGAATCCTGCGGGGCGGACGGCTTGCTCATCGTTACCCCCTACTACAACAAGACCACCCAGAAGGGCCTGGTGGAGCATTACACCTACCTGGCCGACCGGGTACACACCCCCATCATCTGCTACAACGTCCCCAGCCGCACCGGCCTGAGCTTTACCGCCGAGACCTACGCGGCTCTGTCCAGACACCCCATGATCAACGGCGTCAAGGAGGCATCCGGCAACTTCGACCTGATTGCCCACACCCGGATGCTGTGCGGCGACGACTTCAACATCTGGTCCGGCGAGGACGGCCAGGTGGTGCCCCTGATGGCCCTGGGGGGCAAGGGGGTCATCTCGGTGGTGTCCAACGTGGCGCCGGAGCTGATGGTGCAGGTCAGCCACCTGTGCCTGGAGGGGAACTATGCCGAGGCCGCCCTGGTGCAGACACGGGATGTGCTGCCCCTGTCCGACGCATTGTTTATGGAGACGAATCCCATCCCCGTCAAGACCGCCCTGAACATGATGGGCAAGGGCGCGGGTATCCTGCGGATGCCGCTGTGCGATATGACCGAGGAACATACCGAAAAACTGCGGGCGGCCCTGGTGAAGGCCGGTCTGCTGGACGCCTAAAGAGGGAGGGTACCAAAGATGCTTCAAATCGTCATCTCCGGATGCAACGGAAAGATGGGGCAGGTGGTGGAGCAGATCTGCGCCGCCGACCCGGAGCTTACCGTGGTGGCCGGCTTCGATGTGAACACCGCGGGCCGGTCCTATCCGGTGTACGCCGTCCCCGCCAACTATAGCGGCCCGGCGGACTGCGTCATCGACTTTTCCTCCCCCAAAGCCCTGGACGGCCTGCTGGCCTACTGCCTTGACCGGAAGGTGCCTGTGGTGCTGGCCACCACCGGCTACTCCGATGCGCAGCTGGCCCAGATCGACGAGGCCGCCAAAGAGATCCCCGTGTTCCGCAGCGCCAATATGTCCCTGGGCATCAACGTGCTGCTGGAGCTGGTGAAGCAGGCTGCCGCCGTGTTGGGGGACAGCTATGACATCGAAATCGTGGAGCAGCACCACAACCGCAAGGTGGACGCCCCCTCCGGCACCGCCCTGATGATCGCCGACGCCGCCCAGGAGGCCCTCCACTATGACGCTTCCTACAACTATGGCCGCCACGACCGGCGGGAGGCTCGCCCCAAGAACGAAATCGGCATCAGCTCCGTCCGGGGCGGCACCATCGTGGGGGTCCATGAGGTGATCTTCGCCGGTCGGGACGAGGTCATTGAAATCAAGCACACTGCCATGAGCCGTGAGATCTTCGCCAACGGCGCGGTGAAGGCCGCCAAATATATGGCGTCGGTCTCCGCGCCGGGCCTTTACAACATGGGCCAGCTGGTGGCAGCCTCTGGAAAGGATGAATAACAGATGAGCGCAGCAATTTCCAAAATCACCTATGCAAACAACATCACCCTCATCACCCTGGCCGACCTGCCCTGCGACAGCGCGGTGGTGGCCAGCGTGCTGACCGCCTTTGCCCAGGCCCAGGTGGATGTGGACATGATTTCCCAGACCGCCCCTCAGGGGGGCGAGATGCGCCTGAGCTTCACCATCTCTGACGACTCCCTGGGAGACGCCCTGACCATTCTGGGGGCCTGCGGAAGGAGCATCCCTCCATCAAGCCGGAGGTGCTGCCCGGCAACTGCAAGCTGGGCTTCTTTGACACCGGTATGCTCCACTGCCCCGGCGTGGCGGCGGATGTGTTCTCCACCCTCAGCAGGGCGGGGATTCAGATCGAATTGATCACCACCTCGGAGGTCGACATCTCCCTGCTGGTGGCCGCCCACTACGCCACCGACGCACTGCGGCTGGTGGAGCAGGTTTACGGCACCACCCCTGTGGAAAGCATCTGACCTGAAAGAAACCTGAGAATCCCATACGAGCCCCGGCAGTGCGCCGGGGTTTGTATCGTTTGCGATGGAAAAAGAAAGGAAGTGGCCCCATGTCCCAGCAGCGCAAACGCCTTGTGGTAGGGGTCAGCGGCGCCTCCGGCGCGCCCCTGGCCGTCGCCCTCCTCCGGGCACTGAAACAGACCCCGCTGGAAAGCCATCTCATCATCACCCACGGCGCAGAGCTGACCCTGGCCCAGGAGTGCGGCATGACCGCCGAAGAGCTTGAGAAACTTGCAGATGCCGTTTATGACAATCACAACATCGGAGACGGCCCCGCCAGCGGCACCTTTCCCGCCGAGGGAATGGTGGTGGTACCCTGCAGCATGAAAACCGTGGCGGGGATTCACTCCGGCTACAGCGATACCCTGCTCCTCCGGGCCGCCGACGTCACCCTGAAAGAGCGGCGGAAGCTGGTGCTGGTGCCCCGGGAGTGCCCCCTCTCCACCCTGCACCTGCGGAACCTTTATGAGCTGTCTCAGATGGGGGCGGTGATCCTCCCCCCGGTCCTCAGCTATTACCATCACCCCCGCAGTCTGGACGACGTGAACGCCCACATTGTGGGGAAGATTCTGTCCCAGTTCGGCGCGGAGCCGGAGGGGGCCTATCATTGGGAGGGCCTCCAGCCATGAAACCGCTGCATTTTGAAACCGCCGTCCTGTCCAAACCCATCACGGTGGACCTGTTTCCGGCGGGGAAGGACTGGAACGTGCTGATCTCCGGCGGCGACGCCCCCCATGTAGGAAGCGTCACCGTGGCCCGCCCCGACGGGTCGGGCGGGGTCGGATTAGAAAAAATCGTCCTGCCCACCCACAAGGACGACCATGTGGGGGACCGGTATGCTGCGGCCCTGGCCGAACGGACGGGGCATACCGTGGCCGTGTCCTGCGGCATCCACTATGACGGCCTCTCCAAAGAGGGCATTGCCCGGGTGATGGACGCCATGGAGGGGCTGCTGGGGGAGGTTTGCGCCGCCCTGGACAGCCAGGAGCCACCGAAAATTGAGGTTTTCCCTAAAAGATAAATTGACAGCGGCGTAATTGTCTGGTAAAATGATGCTGTATGAGCGACTTAAACTTGCTGTTTGCAGCATTGGAATCATAAAGGAGTTTCACCATGAGCTTTAAAATCGTTGGCACAGGGAGCTATGTGCCGGAGCATACCGTGACAAATGATGACCTGACCCTGTTCCTGGATACCTCGGATGAGTGGATTCGCAGCCGCAGCGGCATTGAGCAGCGCCATATTGTGACGAATGAGACCACCTCTGAGCTGGCCACCAAGGCCGCCCAGGCCGCCCTGGAGAACGCCGGGGCGGACGTCAGCGAGATTGACATGATTCTCTGCGCCACCGTCAGCGGCGAATACGTCAGCCCCTCCGTGGCCTGCATGGTGCAGCACAACCTGGAGGCACAGTGCCCCTGCCTCGACCTGAACGCCGCCTGCACCGCCTGGATTTACCTGATGGACACAGCCGCCGCCTTCTTCTGCAAGGGCGGCATCCGGAAAATGCTGGTCATCGGTGCGGAGAGTATGAGCCGCATCCTGAACTGGCATGAGCGCTCCACTTGCGTCCTGTTCGGCGACGGCGCCGCCGCTGTGGTGCTGGAGCCGGGGGACAATTACCTCACCTCCGTCTTTCAGGTACAGGGTGGGGACGATGTCATCGCCATCCCCACGAAGAAGGGCATCTCCCCCTGGTATGACCGGCAGGAGAAGGAGCCACTGGTGCACATGAACGGTCAGGAGACCTATAAGTTTGCCGTCAGTAACTTCCCCAAGCGCATCGCCGAGGTGGTGGAGAAGGCCGGCCTCAAGCAGAGCGATGTGGACTGGGTCATCCCCCATCAGGCCAACAAGCGCATCATTGACGGCGCGGCCCGCCGGATGAAGGACATCCCCGCTGACCACTTCTGCGTCAACATTCAGAAGTACGGCAACACCTCCGCCGCCAGCATCCCGCTGGTGCTGGATGAGTGGAACCGGGCAGGCAGATTCCAGCCCGGCGACCTGATTGCCATGGCCGCCTTCGGCGGCGGCCTGTCCAGCGCGGCCTGCCTGATTCGCTGGTAAACCGGTTCCGGTGTTTGCCCCAATGGGGACGGACGGAGAAACGAACTGCATAAGCTGCAAAGCGGCGGGGAAGCATCCTCGCCGCTTTTTCAGGCGGCAGACAGACCCGCCGGGGGAAAGCGCCGCGGGTCAGGGTTCCTCCGGGCGGGGCATGGCCGCAGCGATCTCCCCATAGCGGGCGGTGAGGGAGTCATAGTTTTCCCGCCGGTGGGGATACAGGCAGGCGCTGCAATCCTTATAACCGTTTTCCAGCCAGGTAAACGTGCCGCCGCACCGGTCGCCCAGCAGGTAGAGCGGGCAGTAGCAGAACAGACAGTTGAAGTTTTCCGGGTCGGCCCCCTGGTGGCAGGGGAAGTATTCGCAGCTGCGGTGGGAAAAATAGGCGTATTCTTTGGACATATGCAGGTTCCTTTCAAAGCAGGCGTGTACAGAATGCAGTATACCGCAAAATGCGCCGCCTGTCACGCTGGATTTGGGGCTGCGTTGCAGGCAGCAGCATCGACTTAAAGATACAAGCTTATCCTGAGTTGAGGGGAGCAGCGTAGCCGTACAGCAAGATTTCAGCGACCAAAGGGTGATAAAATTGCTCGTTCCGCCCGCCTCTGGCAGGGCGGAACGGCAATCCCCACCAGCCGCCATCGGCGGCAGCTTTGGTGCGTAACAAGTCCCATCGTCTGCTGCCTGACAGACCACCTGATTGAGAGACAAGGCGGAGCCGCCAGTGGGATAGAGGGAGATTCTTAAGAGGGACGCACAGCGGCCCTCTTGAGCCGCCCTC
>JAJQET010000279.1 GCA_021201515.1 Clostridiales bacterium
CTACAATAACAACATTCAAAGAGAGGTGCTCCGGCAAATCAAGGCTATGGCGGGCCCCTGGGAGCTATATGTGGTGGGAGAGTGCGGACGGCAGTTCTTCCAGCACCACGGCTACAAGATTGAGGAGACCTTCCACTACACCGCCCAGAACCCCACCATTGACCGGGCGCGGCATATCGCCTCCGTCCTGCTGGAGCGGTACAGGGCCGGCGCACTGGATGAAATTTATATTGCCTACACGGATATGGAAAACAGCGTCACCGCCACCCCCCGCTTCTTCAAGCTGGCCCCTCTGGAGAAGGGTTACTTCCGCCCCCTGGAGATGGACGAGGACGGCTATGGTGAGAGCTGTGAGTTCATGCCCAGCCTGACCGAGCTGGTGAACCGTATGATTCCGGACATCATTGCGGGGTACATCTACTCCGCCCTGGTGGATTCCTACTGCGCGGAGCAGAACGCCCGGATGATGGCCATGGACGCGGCCAACCGGAACGCGGAGGAGATGCTGGCGGAGCTGTCCGTCAGCTATAACCGGATGCGTCAGGCCGCCATCACCCAGGAAATCACCGAGGTGTCCGGCGGGGCCAGGGCGCAAAAGCAGAAACAGGTATCATGAAGGGAGCGCGTATCGACTTGAATCAGGGAAAAATTGTTCAGGTGTCCGGCCCGGTGGTGGACGTGGAGTTCCCGGCAGGCTGCCTCCCGAAGCTGAAAGAGGCCCTGGAGGTGGAACGGGGCGGCAGCCGCTGCGTCATGGAGGTGGCCCAGCACATCGGCGGCAACACGGTGCGCTGCATCATGCTGTCCGGCTCCGAAGGGCTGTACCGGGACCAGGCGGTCACCGCCACCGGCGACTGCATCACCGTACCGGTGGGCGAAGCCTCCCTGGGGCGGCTGTTCAACGTGCTGGGCGTCCCCGTGGACGGCGGCGACCCGGTCACCGACGCCCCCCGTTGGGGCATCCATCGGGAGCCCCCCAGCTTTGCCGACCAGAACCCCGTTCAGGAGGTGCTGGAGACGGGCATCAAGGTCATCGACCTGCTGGCCCCCTATGCCAAGGGCGGCAAAATCGGCCTGTTCGGCGGCGCCGGCGTGGGTAAGACGGTGTTGATTCAGGAGCTGATTCACAACATCGCCACCCAGCACGGCGGCTACTCCATTTTCACCGGTGTGGGAGAGCGCTCCCGCGAGGGCAACGACCTGTGGTCGGAGATGAAGGCGTCCGGCGTCCTGTCCAAGACGGCGCTGGTTTTTGGCCAGATGAACGAGGCCCCCGGCGTCCGGATGCGGGTGGCGGAGACCGGCCTGACCATGGCGGAGTACTTCCGGGACGTGGAGCATAAGGACGTGCTGCTGTTCATCGACAACATCTTCCGCTTCGTCCAGGCAGGCTCTGAGGTGTCCGCCCTGCTGGGGCGGATGCCCTCCGCCGTGGGCTATCAGCCCACCCTGGCCAACGAGATGGGCGAGCTGCAGGAGCGCATTGCCTCCACCCGGAACGGCTCTGTCACCTCTGTGCAGGCGGTGTACGTCCCGGCGGACGACCTGACCGACCCCGCCCCGGCCAACACCTTCGCCCATCTGGACGCCACCACGGTGCTGAGCCGAAAGATTGCGGAGCAGGGCCTCTATCCCGCCGTAGACCCCCTGGAATCCGCCTCCCGTATCCTGGAGGCGGACATCGTGGGGGAGGAGCATTATGAGACGGCCCGCCAGGTGCAGGCTGTGCTGCAAAAGTATCAGGAGCTGCAGGACATCATTGCCATCCTCGGCATGGATGAGCTGGGGGAGGACGACCGGCTGACAGTGAACCGGGCCCGGAAAATCCAGCGGTTCCTGTCCCAGCCCTTCCACGTGGCGGAGAACTTCACCGGCGTTCGGGGCACCTACGTCCCCCTGAAGGAGACGATTCGGGGCTTCCAGGCCATTCTCAGCGGCGACATGGACACCTATCCGGAGGCGGCCTTCTTCAACGTGGGCACCATTGACGACGCCATTCAGAAGGCCCAAAACATGACGGCCATTGAGGGGTACAAGTGAGATGGCGGCTGAATTTCATCTGGAGGTGCTGGCCTCCGACCGGGTGTTCTACTCGGGCCCCTGTGAGAACATGACCGTCCCCGCCCTGGACGGCGAGCTGGGGATTCTGGCGGGCCACTCCGAGCTGGTGACGGCCATCGACCCTGGGATGATCCGCTTCCAGGTGCCGGGGGAGCCGGAGCAGCGGGTCGGCGCCGTGGGCGCCGGCTTTGCCCATGTGAACCGGGACCGGGTGTGGATTCTGGTGGAAACGGCGGAGCGCCCGGAGGAGATCGACGAGAACCGGGCCCGCCGGGCCTATGAGAAGGCCCAGGAGGAGCTGCGCCAGCGCAAGAGTATGCAGGAGTATCAACTGACCCAGCGAAACCTGGCCAGGGCCATGAACCGGCTCAAGGTGAAGCGGGGGGAACGGTTCTGAACTACAAAAAAGCGTGACCTGTGAAGGGTCACGCTTTTTTTCTGCGTTACTGCCTGTTTACGTTCTCTCAGCGCTTGTAGCCGTCCTTCAGGGACACGCTGCGGTTAAAGACCGGCGCGCCGGGCCGGGAGTCCCCGCTGTCCACGCAGAAGTAGCCCAGCCGCATGAACTGATAGGACGCAGGGGCGGTGGCCTCCGCCAGAATCGCCTCCAGCTTGCAGCCGGTGAGGACGGTCAGGCTGTTGGGGTTCAGGGCGGAGAGGAAGTCCTTCCCGGCGGCGTCGGGGCTGGCGTCGTCAAACAGGTTCTCATAGAGCCGCACCTGGGCGTCCACGGCGGTGGCGGCGTCCACCCAGTGCAGGGTGGCCCCCTTCACCTTCCGTCCGTCGGCGGGGTTGCCCCCGGCGGAGTCCGGGTCGTAGGTGGCCAGCACCTCGGTGATATTGCCGTCCGCATCCTTGACGCAGCCGGTGCAGCGAATCAGGTAGGCCCCCTTCAGGCGGCACTCCGGCCCGTCGGGGAAGAGCCGCTTATACTTGGGCGCCTTCTCCTCCAAAAAGTCCTCCGCCTCAATATACAGGTTCCGGGAGAAGGAGACCTCATGGCTGCCCATCTCCGGGTGCTTGGGGTGATTCTCGATGGTAAAGGTCTCGTGCTTGTCCTCCGGGTAGTTGGTGATGGTCAGCTTTACCGGATGCAGCACCGCCATGACCCGCTGGGCGGTGTCGTCCAGGTCGGCCCGGAGGCAATGCTCCAGGAAGGCATATTCCACCGTGGAGTCCGCCTTGGCCACCCCCACCTGCTCGGAGAAGGCCCGGATGGAGGCCGGGGTGTACCCCCGCCGCCGCAGGCCGCAGATGGTGGGCATCCGGGGGTCGTCCCAGCCGGAGACGAAGCCCTGCTCCACCAGCGCCCGCAGCTTCCGCTTGGACATCACCGTATGGTCAATGCCCAGCCGGGCGAACTCGATCTGCCGGGGCTTGGCCGGGGCAGAGATGTTGGCGATGACCCAGTCATACAAGGGGCGGTGGGCCTCAAACTCCAGGGTGCAGAGGCTGTGGGTGATGCCCTCGATGGCGTCCTCGATGGGATGGGCGAAGTCGTACATGGGGTAAATGCACCACTGGTCGCCGGTGCGGTGGTGGCTCTGGTGCTTGATGCGGTAAAGGGCCGGGTCCCGCATATTGAAGTTGCCGGAGGCCAGGTCGATTTTTGCCCGCAGGGTCATGGCCCCGTCGGGGAACTCCCCGGCCCGCATCCGGGCGAACAGGTCCAGGCTCTCCGCAATGGGCCGGTCCCGGTAGGGGCTGGTGGCGGGGGTGTTGATGTCCCCGCGGTTTGCGGCCATCTCCTCCGGGGAGAGCTGGCAGACGTAGGCCAGCCCCTTCTGAATCAGCTCCACAGCGTAGCCGTACATCTGCTCAAAGTAATCGGAGGCGTAATAGAACCGGTCCTCCCAGTCGTAGCCCAGCCACCTGATGTCCTCCTGGATGGCGTCCACATACTCCACATCCTCTTTGGTGGGGTTGGTGTCGTCCATCCGCAGGTTGCACTGGCCGCCGTACTTCTGGGCGGTGCCGAAGTCCACATAGATGGCCTTGGCGTGGCCGATGTGGAGGTAGCCGTTGGGCTCCGGCGGGAAGCGGGTGTGGACGGTCATGCCGGCGTAGCGGCCGTTTTCCCCGATGTCCTCGTCGATAAAGTCGTGGATAAAATTCTGTGACATGATGGCGTCGTTCTTTTCAGTCATGGGGTACACTCCTCATTCTCAATCTCTCTCTTATTATAGGCGAAAAGGGCCGGGTTTGCAAGAGGGATAACCTGCGGAACACGGAAATCCATTTTGCGGTCAAATATACCGCTCCCTGCCCTTTCAGGGGAACCGCAGCGCAGAAGAAAAGTCCCACGGGCCGGCCATCAGGCCGGCCCGTGGGGCGCAACAGACGGAGGCTGTTCTGTGTCCGGCGGGCGGCGTCCTAAGATTTGCTGTAAAGCTCGCCGTTTTTGTAGAGCGTTGTGGTCAGCCGGTTGCCGTCCTCATCGTAGGTGTATTGATATTCCCATACTTCATCAACGGAACCGTCGCTGTTGTAATAGGTATCCGTCTTCGTCAGGCAGTTTCCGTCTTTGTCATAGGTGTATTCGTCCACGTTTATGTAGTCAACGGAACCGTCGCTGTTATAATAGGTATTCGTATCCGTCACCGTCAGGCAGTTTCCTGCTTCGTCATAGGTAGCTTCGTATACTTCTATGTAGTCAACGGAACCGTCGCTGTTATACCCGGTACCCGTTCCTGTCAGGCAGTTCCCCGCCTCGTCATAGGTGTATTCGTGCACTTCGTCAACGGAACCGTCGCTGTTGTAATAGGTGTACGTCTCCGTCAGGCAGTTCCCCGCTTCGTCATAGGTATACTCGCACACTCCTATGTTGTCAACGGAACCGTCACTGTCATAATAGGTGTACGTCTCCGTCAGGCAGTTCCCCGCTTCGTCATAGGCGGTGTATTCGTATACTTCTATGTAGTCAATCGAGCTGTCTTCGTCATAAACGGTGACAGTCATTGTCAGGCGGTTTCCCGCCTCGTCATAGGTGTATTCATACTCCGATGTTTCCGCAGAGGCAATCGATTCATCCATGTTATAGGAGGTGACTGTACTTGTCAGATAGTCCCCCATTCCGTTATAGGTGGACGCGCTGACACGCTTATAGGAACCGCTGCTGTAATAGGTATATTCATTCTCCCACACTTCGTCAACGGAACCATCACTGTTATACCAGGTGTATATATTCGTATTCGTCAGGAGATTCCCCGCTTCGCCGTAGGTATATTCATATTCGTATACACCGCTAACGGAACCGTCGCTTCTATACCAGGTATCCGTATCCGTCAGACAGTTCCCCGCTTCGTCATAGGTATACTCGCACACTCCTATGTTGTCAACGGAACCGTCACTGTCATAATAGGTGTACGTCTCCGTCAGGCAGTTCCCCGCTTCGTCATAGGTGTATTCCACTGTCTTGCTCAGGGAACCGTTGCTGTCATACTCCCGGTACAAGGTCCGGTTCCCGTCCGCATCGTACTGCGCGGCATAGTCGAACCAGGGGAAATGCACCCCCCTGTCCCGCAGCAGCGTTGATACGGGGTATGTACCCGCCGCCAGCACCACCAGGAGGACGGCCGCGGCAATCAGTATCCGGTTGCGGCGCTTATGCCCCCCGTTCTCCTCCTGCGCCTGCCGCCGCTTCAGCTCCTGCTCCTGCTTCCGGGCCTGGGCCGCTTGGTGCTTCCGTTCCTCCTCCCCGGACTGAGCCGCCTTTTGTTCCGCCTCCCGCTGGGCGGCCAAAACGGAGGCAGGGACGGCCCCCGCCGGAAGGTACGCCGTCAGGGTGGGGTAGCGCTCATAGTCCCGGCTGCGGTCAAAGCCGCAGTC
>JAJQET010000208.1 GCA_021201515.1 Clostridiales bacterium
GGGTGTCAAAGCTGCGGGTGTAGACCGCGGTGGTGCGGAGGTAGGAGCCGTTGCCGCCCATGCCGTCCACAGCGTTCCAGGTGTGGGGGAGGTCAACCGTTTCCGTGGGGCGCTCGCCCTTGGGGAAGGTAAGGGTCCAGCCGTCATTGATGGAGATGATTTCTTTCATGAAATACCTGCTTTCCTTTTATGATGAGAGTAGTGAAACGCCCGGAGCCGGGCGGAGCCAGACTCCGGGTGATGGTACACTTGTCAGATACTCAGCCGCGCACCTTGTCCACGATGGCGCGGGACTGCTTGCACAGGTCGATGATTTTCTCCCAGTTGCCGCTCTCGATGTCGTCAGCCTTGACCATGTAGCTGCCGCCGCAGGCCGCGATGACCGGGCAGGAGAGGTACTCCTCCAGGTTCTTCAGGGAGATGCCGCCGGTGGGCATGATTTTGAACATGGCGAAGGGGGCGCTCATGGCCTTGATCTTGGCCAGGCCGCCGCTCTGCTCGGCGGGGAAGAACTTCAGCACTTCATAGCCGTACTCCAGGGCCATCTGATACTCGGTGGGGGTGGTGCAACCGGGATAGTAGGGCAGGTTCAGCTCCTGGCACTTGTCGGCCAGCTTGTAGTTGAAGCCGGGGGAGACGATGAACTGGGCCCCGGCGGCCACGGCGGCGTCGATCTGGGCCACGGTCAGCACGGTGCCTGCGCCAACGATCATGTCAGGGCAGGTTTCCTTCATGATTTTGATGGCCTTGTCCGCACCGGCGGCGCGGAAGGTGACCTCAGCCACGGGCAGGCCGCCCTCGCACAGGGCCTTGGCCAGGGGGGCGGCGTCCCGCTCCGGGTTGTTCAGCTTGATGACGGGCACAACGCCGATTTTGGCAATGGCGGAGTTAAATTCATTCATAAGACAAAACCTCCTGATTAAAATTGGTTGGTTCCGGTTACACCTGGAAGCCGAAGAACTCGTTGGTGTTGTTGAAGCAGATGTCGGCCACCAGCTTCTCCAGCTGCTCCATGTCGGCGGGATACTGGCCGGACTCCACCCACTCACCGATGAGCTGGCAGAGGATGCGGCGGAAATACTCGTGACGGGTGTAGCTCAGGAAGGAGCGGCTGTCGGTCAGCATGCCCACGAAGCGGCCCAGCACGCCGTTGCAGGCCAGGTCGGTCATCTGCTGGCGCATGCCGGGCAGGTTGTCGTTGAACCACCAGGCGCTGCCCTGCTGGAGCTTGCCGGGAATGCCGCCGCCCTGGAAGCACTGCATGATGGTGGCAATGGCGGTGTTGTCCGCCGGGGACAGGCTGTAGAGAATGGTCTTGGGCAGGCCGTCGTTCTCCACGAAGGCGTTCAGCAGGGGGGAGAGGTTCTCCACACCGCTCTGGCTGTTCACGGCGTCATGACCGTGGTCGGGGCCCATCACCGCCACGGCAGGCTTGTTGTTGTCCCGGAGGCAGCCGAAGTGAATCTGCATGACCCAGCCGTGGTCGGCATAGGCCTTGGCGCAGGCGATGGTGACGGCGGTCTTAAAGGCGTCGGCAGAAGCCTTGTCCGGCTTGCCGCCGGCCATGGCCACGGCAAAGGCCTGGTCGGCCACCGCCAGGTCGGGCTCAGCGTACATACAGTAGTCCAGCCCATGGTCGGCGCAGAGGCAGCCCGCGGCGGCGAAGAAGTCAACCCGGTCCTCCAGGGCGCGGATGACGTCGGCGGTGCAGGTGATGGGGTAGCCCACCACGGCGCTGAGCTGGGGGATATAGCCCGCGAAGGTGGGCTTATCCACGTTCACGGCTTTGTCCGGACGGAAGGCGGGCAGCACCTTGATGGAGAAGCTCTCATCCTCCGCAATCTGCTTGTGCCAGTGCAGGTCGTCAATGGGGTCGTCGGTGGTGCAGATGGCCTTGACGTTGAACTTCTCCATCAGCTGACGGGCGGAGTAGTTTTTCAGCTGCTCGTTGGCCTCGTCAAAGATGCGGTCGCAGTTCTTGGGGGTCAGAGGCTCGGTGATGCCGAAGCCCCGCTGCAGCTCCAGATGGCTCCAGTGGTACAGGGGGTTGCCAATCAGGTTGGGCATGGTCTCCGCAAAGGCGCGGAACTTCTCCCGGTCGGGGGCGTCGCCGGTGACCAGGTCCTCGGTGGCGCCGTTGGCCCGCATGACGCGCCACTTGTAGTGGTCGCCGCCCAGCCAGACCTGGGTGATGGTGTCAAACTTCACGTCCTCCGCGATCTGCTCCGGGGGAATGTGACAGTGATAGTCAATGATGGGGAGCTTCTCCGCCACGTTGTGATACAGCGCCTTGGCGGTATCGGTGGTCAGAAGGAAGCCCTGATCCATAAATGCTTTCATATAGGATTCCTTTCCCTTTCAGAGATACCGGCCCCGGAGAGGGCCGGTATCATACGCATTAGGCCAGATACTTTTGCAGGGTGGCACGGACGGCGCCGGGGCCGGCCAGCTCGGAGACGAACATCTCCTCAATCTTGTCGGCCAGGACGGTCTGGGTCAGGTCGGTGGCAAACAGCACGGTGTTGGAGAGGATCTCCTTCAGCTCGCCATTGTAAGAGGCGGGGTCGCCCACCTTGATGCCGGCCAGCTTGGCCTGGATGTCGTCCTTCATGGGGTCGGCGGAGACTTCGATAGGCTCGCCGTTGTCGCCCACGCCCAGCAGGTAGCGGAGCCAGCCCGCGATGGCCAGGGGGATGGATACCAGGTCGTTCAGATCCATGCCCTTGCGGATATAGCTCTTGATGGTCTCGCCATAGCGGACGGGAATCTTCTGGGAGCTGTCGGTGGCGATACGCTGGGGGGTGTCAGGCATGAAGGGGTTGGGCAGACGCTCTTCCACCACTTCGTCAATGAAGGCCTTGGGGTCCAGGATGCCGGGGTTGACCACCACGGGCAGACCTTCCACATAGCCCAGCCGCTTGATGAGGGCCACGATGTCGGGGTCCTTCATCTCGTCAGCGATGAGGGTGTAGCCCAGCATGCAGCCATAGACGCTCATGGCGGTGTGCAGCGGGTTCAGGCAGGTGGTGACCTTCATGGTCTCGGACTTGTTGACAGTGTCCCGGTCGCCGAAGTAGACGCCGGCCTTCTCCAGAGGAGGACGGCCGTTGGGGAACTTATCTTCCACCACCAGGTACTGGGGACGCTCGGCGTTGACGAAGGGCGCGATGAAGGTGCCCTTGGCGGTCTTGACCGGGGCGATGTCCTCAATGCCGGAAGCCTCCAGAGCCTCCTGCACCACGGGGGCGGGACGGGGGGTGATTTTGTCGATCATGGACCAGGGGAAGGTGACGGTGCTCTCGTCGGTCAGGTAGTCAATGAAGTCCTGGCCCACGAAGCCGTTGGCCAGCCAGGCGTTGGCCACCTCCATGACGGAGGCCTGGAGCTTCTCACCGTTGTGAGAGCAGTTGTCCATGGACACCACGGCCACGGGATACTTGCCGGCCTTGAACCGTTCCAGCAGCATGGCGCAGACGATGCTCATGGCGTGATGGGCGGAGGCGGGGCCTTCTGCCATGTCGGCCACCACCACGGGCATCAGGGAGCCGTCCACCCGGCGCAGGGCGTAGCCCTTCTCGGTGATGGTGAAGGAGAGCATTTGCAGGCCGGGGTTGGTGAAGATCTCCTTCATCCGGGCCATCATGGCGGGGTTGGTGCTGTCCACCTGGATGCCCTCCACGATGCCGGCCTGAATCTCGCGGCCAAAGGAGCCGTCGGCGTTCAGGGTGACATTCAGGGTCAGGTTATCATAGGGGTCATAGATGTCGGTGATGATGCCGTAGTCAAAGGTCTCGGCGGCGATGATGCCCTTGTCGGTGACGCCGGCATTCAGCATACGCTGGGCCAGGGAGCCGATGAAGCCGCGGAAGATGTTGCCCGCGCCAAAGTGAATCCACACGGGGTTGGCCTTGGTGTTGGCGATGACGGCGGGAACGTCGTACTGGGGCAGGGTGACGCCGGCGGCGGCCCAACCGGCCTTATCGTTCAGGGAGGCGAGATTCATTTTCATAGGGAATGACCTTCTTTTCTAAAATTTGACTGATTCAGGGGACGCCGGAAGGGTCGGCAGGGGCGCCTTCCCCTCCGGCGCGTTGAACATTCATTGAAAATGGAGCGGGACTTACTGCTTCTCAGCGTCCAGTCTGTCCAGCAGGTCCCAGACGCCCAGCATATACTGGATGCCCAGGGCGCGGTCATACTTGCCATAGCCGGGACGGCAGACGCCGGGGCCTTCCTCCCACAGCTGACGGCCGTGGTCGGGACGGATGTAGCCGTTGAAGCCGCAGTCGTGATAAGCCCGCAGAATGTCGATGATGCCGGTCTCGCCGCAGCAGTCCCGGTGGGCCGCCTCGGAGAAGGAGCCGTCGGGGAAGTGGTGGATGTTGCGGATGTGGGCAAAGGCGATGCGGTCGCAGTGCTTGCGGACGACGTCGGCCACGTTGTTCTCCGGGTTGGCGTTCAGGCTGCCGGAGCACAGGGTCAGGCAGTTATAGGGGTCGTCCACCATGGCCAGGAACTTGTCAATGGACTCAGAGTCCACCAGCAGGCGGGGCAGGCCGAAGATGTCCCAGGGGGGATCGTCCATATGGATGGCCATCTTGATGTCGCACTCATGGCAGGTGGGCATCAGCGCCTCCAGGAAGTACTTCAGGTTGTCCCACAGCTTCTCCTTGGTGACGGGGGCGTAGGCCTGGAACAGCTCGTCCAGCTTGGCCATCCGCTCCGGCTCCCAGCCGGGGAAGGTCATGTTGTACTTCTCGGTGAAGCTCATGATATAGTCGGCCATGGCGCGGTAATCGCCCTTGATCTCCTTGGGGTCGTAGAACAGGGCAGTGGAGCCGTCGCCCACCGGGTGGAACAGGTCGGTGCGGGTCCAGTCGAAGATGGGCATAAAGTTATAGCAGATGACCTTGACGCCGAACTTGCTCAGGTTGCGGATGCACTGCTTGTAGTTCTCAATATACTTGTCGCGGGTGGGCAGGCCGATCTTGATATCGTCGTGGACGTTGACAGACTCCACCACATCCATATCAAAGCCGTAAGCGTGGATCTGGTCGGCCACCTTCTGGATCTCATCGACCTCCCAGATTTCGCCGGGCATTTTGTCATGCAGCGCCCAGACGATGCTCTCCACACCGGGGATCTGCTTGATATCGTTCAGGGTGACAGGGTCATTGCCCTCGCCATACCAACGCCAGCCCATTTTCATAGCCATAAAAATTCCTCCTTGCTTTTTTGCATTTATGGAAGCCGCACTCCGCAGCAAGGGCTCCAGAGTGCGGCAACTCCAACAAATCAAACCGATTCTTATGAAAGGGTCACAGGACACGCCCTGAGGGGGCGCGCCGGCCCGGATTAGCCCTTATAGTCCAGCGGCAGGGACTCCCACCGTGCCTTGAAGACGAAGGCGGCGTCCTTGGGCTGACGCTGACGTGTGAAGACGCCCTTCTTGTTGCCGTTGGCCCGCATGATGCCCTCGGTGGTCTGGAAGTCTGCGAAGTTCCACACCAGCTCACCCTGGATGAAGTCGTAGCTGTCAAAGACCCTGTGGTTCATCTCCAGATACTCGTCCTGATACTCCTGGCTCCACATGACGGAGGGGAGCTTATGCTCGCTGGGCAGGGTGTCCGCGCCGTATTCGGTGAAGATCAGGGGCCGGTCCCCGGCGATGGCCTGCCAGCCGTCCAGCTCCTTGCGGAAACCAACCTCGGCGTCGCACATCTGATAGCCGCCCATGACGTACCAGCCATAATAGCGGTTCAGGGAGAGGAAGTCGCTGAACTGCCAGCCCTTACTGGTGTTGGGCAGGCTCATCATGACGATGGCATAGGTGCGGGGGCGCTTCTGCACGTCCAGCTCGTGGGCGTAGTCAAAGACCG
>JAJQET010000212.1 GCA_021201515.1 Clostridiales bacterium
TGCCAACGAGCATCACTGATAAAACTATTGCAACTTGCTATTGCAATTCGAGCTACAAAAAATTCTCAAAAACAGTTGCAATTCCCGCCGGGATGTGCTATTATAATTGTTGCTTTGTAGAAAACTAGCTCTATCTTTTCATGAGAGAGGTGAACCAATATGAAAGCAGGTATCCATCCCAATTATCAGCAGACCACCATTCGCTGCGCTTGCGGCGCTGTCTATCCCACCGGCTCCACCAAGAAGGACATCCGCGTGGAAGTGTGCGCCAAGTGTCACCCCTTCTTCACCGGAAAGCAGAAGATGGTGGATACAGGTGGTCGTGTCAGCCGCTTCAATAAGAAGTTCGGTCTGGACAAGTGACTTGTATGTGAAAAACGCTGCACTGAGCGAGGGTGCGGCGTTTTTTCCATCTATTTTCGTTTTTATTGGAAACGTTCCGCATTGGCGGGACGCGCCTGCATTTTATCGTTTGGAGGGAACCATCATGATTCAGAAAATCGACCCGAAGTCCATCACCAGAAACCCCTTTGCCATGATCGGCGACGACTGGATGCTGATCACCGCCGGGAACCGGGAGAAGTGCAACACCATGACGGCCAGCTGGGGCGGTGTAGGCATCCTGTGGGGCAAGCCGGTGGCCACCTGCTATATCCGTCCCCAGCGGTACACCAAGGAGTTTGTGGACCGGGAGGACTACTTCACCCTGTCCGTCCTGCCGAAGGACTACCGGAAGGCTCTGGCCTTCTGCGGCTCCAAATCCGGCCGGGATTATGACAAGTTCGCGGAGACCGGCCTGACCCCCGCCTATGCCGACTGCGGCGCCCCCTATATCGCCCAGGCCAAGCTGGTGCTGGTGTGCAAAAAGCTATACGCCCAGGAGCTGGGGCCGGAGCATCTCACCGACCCCTCCATCGACGCCCAGCACTATCCCACCCACGACTGGCACACCATGTATATCGGTGAAATCGTGGAGGCCTATCAAAAGTAACCGCCGCTCCTGCCGCCCTGCGGGGCAGCGGGGCAGAACGGAGATTTTTCACACAATGACAGAGACGAGTTTACAGGAAACGAACATCAACCGGGCGGTGCTGGTGGGCCTTTGCGCCCACAACCTCCGCCGGGAGGACAATTCCAGCGATACCACCATGGAGGAGTTGCAGGCCCTCCTGGAGACCGCCGGGGGCGAGACCCTGGCCATCGTCCTCCAAAACCGGGACACCCCGGATTCCCGCACCTTCATCGGGGAGGGCAAGGTGGCCGAGGTGAAGGAGCTGGCCCACAACCTGGGGGCCGACCTGGTGGTGTTTGACAACGAGCTGTCCCCCGCTCAGGTGCGGGTGCTGACGGAGGAGCTGGAGCTACACGTCATGGACCGGGCGGCGCTGATTCTGGACATCTTCGCCCAGCGGGCCCGCACCAGCGAGGGCCGGCTCCAGGTGGAGCTGGCCCAGTACAAGTATATGCTGCCCCGGCTCACCGGCATGTGGACCCATCTGGTGCGGCAGAACGCCGCCGGGGGCAAGTCCCCCATCGGCACCCGCGGCCCCGGCGAGACCCAGCTGGAGACCGACCGCCGCCACATCCGACGGAAGATTCAGAAGCTGGAGGAAAACCTGGCGGAGGTGCGCCGGGTGCGGGCCGTCCAGCGGGACCGGCGGGAGAAGAACGAGGTGCCGGTGGTGGCCATCATCGGCTACACCAACGCAGGCAAGTCCACTCTATTAAACCGGCTCACCGGCAGCGCCATCCCTGCCAACGACAGGCTGTTCGACACCCTGGACACCACCACCCGGATGCTGGAGCTGTCGGACACCTGCACGGTGCTGATCTCCGACACGGTGGGCTTCATCCGCAAGCTGCCCACCCATCTGGTGGAGGCGTTTAAGGCCACGCTGGAGGAACTGCAATATGCGGACCTGCTGCTCCATGTCATTGACGTCAGCAATCCGGAGTGGCCTGCTCAGGCAGAGGTGGTGGACAAGCTGGTGCGGGAGCTGGGGGCACAGGAGACCCCCTGCGTCCGGGTGCTGAACAAGCGCGACCGGTTTGTGGACAGCCACGGCGCACCGGAGCTGCTCCCCCACGGGGAGGACATCGTCCGGGTCTCCGCCAAAACCGGCGAGGGCATGGACGACCTGCTGGCGCTGCTGCGCAGTCTGCTGGACGCCGGCACCCGGCAGGTGACGCTGGCCATTCCCTATGACCAGGGGGGCGTCCTTGACCTGCTCTACCGGGAGGCGAAGGTGGAGAGCGTGGAGTATGCGGATACCATCCGTGTCTCCGCCGTCTGCACCCCCAGGGTGCTGGGCCAGGTGCGGCGGTACTGCGATCCGCCGCTGCCGGAAGTGAAGGAGCCATGGGAGGGGTAAGCCCTGTCCTGCGATGGGCTGTAACGCTCTGGGCAAAAGGCGGACGCCGCCGCCCCGATGGGATGCTTTCACTGTTTACAAGGTTATAATCATAAAAAGCACTTCGGCTGCATCAAGATGCGCAGCCGAAGTGCTTTTTCATCAGTGTTTCCGCTGCAGTTGGGTCAGCAAGCGCTGCATACTGGCCGCGTCCTGCCGTTGCACCGCTTCCGCGCTCAGCGTTTGCAGAAGATGTACCTCTGCCCGCAGCTGCATCTTTTCCTTGGTAAGCCGCGCATCCTTCGTCCCGGTGACGGTGATCACCTGCATGGGCAGATGGTTCGCCTGGGCGACCTCCAATGCGCTGCGCACCATGGCGCGGTTCTTTTTTGGGACGGAATAGAACACGCTGCGGCCCAGCCCCGCCCGCTGCATCAGGGCCTCATGGGCCTCCTGCCCGGCGCCCCGGCGGCAGCCCGCCCGCTCCAGCAGCCGGGGGAACACCCTGCCTGTGGTAAATTCATCCTGATAGCACAGGAGCAGGTTGGCGTCCCGCAGGCCGGACAGCACAATGGGTGCGTCCAGTTCACTGACCTGCAAGCAGAACACGACCTTCTGCCCTCCCTCTTTCAGGGGGGCCAGGCTCTTCCGATTCAGCCGGGCACCGCTCACGAAGCACACCATATCATACACGCCCAGCGCCAGCCAGCGGGCGGCAGAATGTTCCCTGTCGTCCGGCCCACGCCATCCGACCAGGCGGCACAGCAGCAGGAACAGCCCATACAGCAGCAGCATTACGGCCAAAATCACCGCAAAGGCCAACAGCAGCCGCCAGCCAAACGCCAGACCGGAGAAAAGGAAGGCAAGCACGCCTGCCACAACGCTGATTACCAGAAAAATCAGAAACAACATAACATTCCACCTCGCTGCCTTCTATTTTACAGGGTTCGGCTTCTTTTTGCAATCAGGATTTCAAAAAAATGCAGCTTACCAATTCGTGCAGAAGGGCGGCCCCTGCGGATGCGGGGGCCGCCTGATGGGATACATTTAAAACTCAGCGAAGGCTCAGCGCAGCACAGCCCCCAGCTCCTGTTCCAAAGCAGTCAGCACCGCCTTCACATCCTCGTCGGCCTCGGCGTCGGTGAGGGTGCGGTCATTGTGGCGCAGCTTCAGGGCGAAGGCCACGCTCTTCTTGTCGGCGGGGATGGGCTTGCCGGTGTAGACGTCGAACAGCTCCACCTCGGCCACCAGGCCCTTGCCGCTCCTGCGGATGCAGGCCTCCAGGTCGGCCACCGGGGTGTCCAGGTCGCAGACCACCGCGATGTCCCGCTCCACGGCGGGGAATTTGGGCAGGGGCTGGTAGACGATGGCGTGGGGCTGGGCGTCCAGAATGGCCTGGAAGCTGATTTGGGCGGCGTACAGCGGCACGTCCACGTCATAATTGGCGGCGGTCAGGGGGTGAATCTGCCCCAGAATGCCGACTGCCTTGCCATTTAGCAGGATGTTGGCGCAGCGGCCGGGATGCCAGGTGGGGTTCTCCCGCTCCGCCTGCCAGGTCACGCCCTGAATGCGGAAGGCATCGAACAGGGCCTCCACATCCCCTTTCAGGGTGAAGAAGCTCTGCTTCCCGCCGTAGCCGCCCAGAGAGACGACCTGCCGCTCGTCCGCCATGGCGGTGCCCTCCTGGGGCAGATAGATCCGGGCCAGCTCGTAGAGCTTGGCGGAGGGGTTGCGGTACTGGTAGTTTCTGGCCAGCGTCTCCAGCAGGGAGGGCAGGGCGGTGGTGCGCATGATGGAGGTGTCCTCCCCCAGGGGGTTCAGAATGCGGATGCTGCTCCGCTCCGGTGCGTCCTCCGGCAGACGGATCTTGTTGTAATAGTTGGGGCTGATGAAGGAGTAGGTCATGATTTCGTCGTAGCCCTGGCCACGGCAGACGCTGCCCACCAGATGCTCCCCCTGCTGCTTCACGGTCAGGCCGCCCCGGGTGGTATCCCCCCGCATCAGGGTGGTGGGCAGGTTGTTGTAACCGGTGAACCGGGCCACTTCCTCCGCGATGTCGGAGTAGTGGGACACGTCGCTCCGCCAGGAGGGCACCACCAGCACGTCGTCCTCCATCAGCCGGAAGCCCAGGTGCAGCAGGATGGCGGTCATCTCCTCTTTGGAGAAAGTGGTGCCCAGCAGGCCGTTGACCTTGTCCGGCTCCAGCTTCACCAGGGTGGGGACATAGTCCTGGGCCACCGCGTCGATGACGCCGTCCACCACCTCGCCGCAGCCCAGCAGCTCCACCAGCTCACAGGCCCGCTGAACGGCGGGAAGGGTATTCATGGGGTCCAGCCCCTTCTCATACCGGGCGGAGGCCTCGGTGCGCATCCCCAGGGCCATGGCGGTCTTGCGGACGGAGACGCCGTTGAAATTGGCGGACTCGAAGAGCACCTCTGTGGTGCCGTCGGTGATTTCGGAGTTCTCGCCGCCCATGACGCCGGCCACGCAAATGGGCTTTACCTCGTCGGCGATGACCAGCATGGACTCCTTCAGCTTGTGGGGCTTGCCATCCAGGGTGGTCATGTCCTCACCGGGGTAGGCCCGGCGGACGTTGATGTGGTGGCCCTCCACACAGGAGAAGTCAAAGGAGTGCATGGGCTGGCCGTACTCCAGCATGACATAGTTGGTGATGTCCACGATGTTGTTGATGGGGCGGACGCCGGAGGCCCGGAGCCGCTCCCGCATCCATTTGGGGGAGGGGCCGATTTTTACGTTCTTTACCAGACGGCCGCAGTACCGGGGGCAAAGGTCGCCGTCCAGGATGTCCACATCGGCATAGTCCAGGATGGAGGAGCCGCAGCCCTTCACCTCCGGTTCATGGAGCTTCAACTCCTTGCCGAAGGTGACGGCGGCCTCCCGGGCCAGGCCGATGACCCCCAGACAGTCCGGGCGGTTGGGGGTGATTTCAAACTCTACCACATGGTCGTCCAGCCCCAGCACAGTGGGGATGTCGTCGCCGGGCCTGCAGTCCTCGTCCAGAATGAAGATGCCGTCCTCAATGCAGTTTGGGAACTCCTTCTGCTGGGCGTGGAGGCCCGCTAGGGTCAGCACTTCGCCGGAGACGGTGTTGACGCAAATCATGTCGCCTGCGTGGATGTTGGCGCAGCGGGTGGAGACTTCCTTCTCCCCCTTGCCCCAGTCCACGGTGAGCTGATAAGTGGAATAGGCCACCGTCTCGCAGGAGAGGACTTTGGCGGTGTACACCTTACCGTAAATCCGCAGGCCGGGCCCCACGTCCTCCGGAATGGAGGGCTTTTCGCCGGGGAGGACGTGGTAATCCCCCAGAATGGCAGCGGCCTGAATGGTGGCATAGGGGAAGTCGCGGGTGTCCACCCCCAGCTCCGTCAGGGAGCAGAGCATCCCGTTGGACGGAACGCCCCGGAGCTTGCCCTTGGTGATTTTCACGCTGCCGGGGAGCAGGGCGTTGTGC
>JAJQET010000203.1:0-4009 GCA_021201515.1 Clostridiales bacterium
TGATACGATTGCGGCTATCTCCGCGAGCTTTGCCGAGGTGATTTATCCCATTCCCGAAGGCGTGCGTGGGAGAGTGATCGATCGATTGGATTGCAACCTGCGTGATACGCTTATCGATGCGATTGACTTTGCGGTACAGACGCAGCAGGAACACTGATGCGCAAAAGGCAGCCCAATCCGGTGAAAGAGGCACCCGTCAGCTTCCGCATCAGAAGGAACAGGCCCCTGAAAGCGATCCGCTTTCGGGGGCCTGTGTCGATTCATGGTTCCGTCTGCCAAAATTTTGTAAACAGGTTGGTCAACCGCGTAAGGCGGCAATTCATCCTGCCGGACAGGGCTGACTGCCTCCCGGGGCGGCGCGCAGCGCCGAGGATTCCCCGGGCAATCAGCGTCCTGCCTTCGCCGCTTTCCGCTCCGCCGGATATGCCTTGTATGCGGCATACTCCTCGGCCTTGTGACAGCGCATAAAATTTTTCTCCCATCCCGTCCATTCGGCGCTTTTCCGAATGGGCGGGAATTTTTTGTTGTGCGCTCAAAAGGCAAACAACTTTAATATAACCGCAAAAAGAAAAACCAAAGTGCAAGATTTTGTTCTTGTTTTGGAGAGCTATCTGTTATATTGTTCTTAAGGAACCTCTGAACAAATGCACTTCGGCGCCTTGCGGTAAATTTGCGCCATAAATGCGTTGCAAAATCTTGAAATCCGTCAGGATTCCTGCGCTTTTGCGCCTTTTTATGACGCAAATTTCCTCGCAATTCGCTCTCGTCCATTTATTCAGAGGTTCCTTAATCAACAAAACATTCTTTGGATGTCGATTTGAACTGGACAATCTGTCAGAAATCATCTCAGGAAACGATACAAGGAGGAATGGAAAATGCCGGAAATCAGGGAAGCGCTGGTCACGGTCTACGCGCCGGAGGAGGAGCTGAACAGGCTGTTCGAGGCCCTGCGCCCCGCAAAGGTCAACTATGTGATGCCCTACCTGCCGGGTGCAAAGGCGAAAATCGCGGAATATGCCAAAACCTGCGATGTGGCCATCCTGAATGGCGACCTGTATGACTTCATGCTGGAAAACCCAAACCTGAAATGGGTACACTGCTGCCACGCGGGGGTGGACCGCAGCGCAAGGCCGGAGCTGTTTGAACGGGGTATCATCCTCACCAGCTCCGCCGGGCGGAGCGCACCGGCGTTGGCGGAGCACGCCCTGCTCTTCATGGAGATGCTGACCTACGATATGCCCATGCTCTTCCGGGCACAGGGGGAGCATCGCTGGGCGGTCAGCCGGGACTACCTGCGGAAAACCAACCTCTTCGGCAAGACCCTGGGCATCGTCGGCCTGGGCAACACCGGCACGGAGCTGGCCAGGCTTGCCAAAGCCTTCCGCATGAACGTCCTGGGCTGGCGGCGGAGCCGGAAGCCTGCGGAAAATGTGGACAGCGTGTATGCCAGCGAGGCGGGGGACGATTTCAGGGAATTTCTGTCCCAGTGCGACTATGTGGTGCTGTGCGCCGAGCTGAACGACGTCACCTTCCACATGATGGACGCCCGGCAGCTGGCGGCCATGAAGCCGACGGCCTTCCTCGTCAACGTCGGACGGGGCAAGCTGGTGAACGAACCGGCGCTGATTCAGGCGCTGCGGGACGGCGTCATCGCCGGCGCGGGGCTGGACACTTTCGAGACAGAGCCGCTCCCCGCGGACAGCGAGCTGTGGGACCTGCCCAATGTCATCATCACGCCCCACGCCACACCGGCGCTGGTTGACCGGGAGGCCAGAAGCATCGGATACGCCATTCAAAACATCAAAGCCTACCGCGAGGGGGGCGCAATGGTGAACCGGGTGACGGAAAAGAGCATCTATTCCGGTCAGCGCAGCCCGGATAAATACTGAGAAGGGCAGGGAATACGGCCCTGCCTGAAGGAGGAACATTATGGCACATTGGTGGAACGATTATCCCTGGCGGATGGTGCAGACCAACCTTCGGGAAATCGACATGGCGCATATGGACGCCGCAGCCTACGCACGGGAGCTGAAGGAGTTCGGGGCCACCGTGGTCACGCTGAACGCGGCGGGCATTCTCGCCAGCTATGACACAGACCTGGCGTACCAGACGAAAAGCGACTACCTTTCCGGCGACGGCATCGGAGAGATGATCGAGGCATGCCACAGAAACGGCATCCGGGTCATTGCCCGGACGGATTTCTCTAAGGTTCGCTATCCAATTTATGAGCAGCACCCGGACTGGGCCTACAAAGACAGGAACGGAAACATCCTGAATTACAACGGCGACGTCCAGTGCTGCCCCAACGGAGATTATCAGCAGGAAAAACTGCTGGAAATCCTGAAAGAAGTGCTGACGCGCTTCCCCTTTGACGGGGTGTTCTGCAATATGTCCGGCTTTTTGGTGGTGGATTACAGCGGCGTCTATCACGGCCCCTGCCACTGCGAGAACTGCAAGCGCAAATTCAGGGAGAAGTTTGGCCTGGACATCCCGGAGAAGGACGACCCCCGCAATCCGGACTACCTCAAATACTCCGCCTTCAAAGGGATGGTGCTGCGGGAGCAGAAAAAACGCCTTTTGGAAACGGTGCGGGCCATCAGCCCGGAGATCGCCGTCAACGGGGTGGATTACATCCGCACGGAGTCCGGTACGGAGATCGGCGTGCCCCAGTGGCAGCTCTCCGCCAGCTCCAACTGCCGCCTGACCGTGGGCAGCGGCCACAGCCGCCCGGCGGACAACGCCAGCGTGGACTTCCTGGGCTTCCGGTACCGGGAGACCTCTGTCAGCCCCGCCCAGATGGCCCTGCGTCAATGGCAGAACCTGGCCAACGCCGGTTCCGCCAGCCTGTACATCATGGGTACCCTGGGCAATCACTCTGACCGCTCCTGTCTGGAGGCAAGCAAACCGGCGTTCCGGTTCCACGCGGAGCATGAGGGGTTGTACCGGAACCTGACCTCCGCCGCCAAAGTGCTGGTGGTTCACAAGGGCCTTCTGGCCAGAAGCGACCCGGAGGTGAACGGATGGATTCGGGCGCTGACCGCCGGGCACATTCCCTTCGATGAGGTGAAGCTCTCGGAGCTTACCCCTACGCTGCTGGCGGAAAAAGAGGTTGTGGTGCTGCCGGACGCAAAAATGCTGGGGGACAGCCAGGCGGCCATGCTGGACGGGTTTGTGCAGGGCGGCGGCACCCTGGTGGCCACCGGAGAGACCGGCCTGTACACCCAGACCTATCAGCCCCGCGCGGGGCAGGCGCTGCGCTGCATTGGCATGAAGAACGTGAAGGAAAAGCAGCGCGACCACGCCTCCGCCGTCTTTTACGCCGCCGGGGACAGCCGCTTCCCCGCCTGCCAATCTGCGCCGCAGATTGCCTTCGGGCCGGACTACCTCCTGGCGGAATATGAAGATGGGGCAGAAACTCTGCTGCCCATGATTCCGGAGCATCCCTTCGGGCCGCCGGAGCGGTGTTACTATACCGAGCTTTCCGACGAACCCGGCGTGGTCATTCACCCCTACGGAAAGGGCAAAGCGGTGTATCTGCCCTGGCTGGCGGGCACCTTCTACTGCCAGGAGGGCTATCAGAACACCCTGAACGTAATGCTGGACGTGATGCACAGCCTCTGCGCGCAGGCCAGCCTCGCCCCCGACCTGCACCCCACGGTGGAGCTTACCTGGAAAACGCAGGGGGACAGCCGGATTTTGCAGCTGGTGAACGGCTCCGGCTGCTTTGCCAACAGCTATTTCCCACCGGTTCCCATGAGCGCGCTGCGCTTTGTCCTGCCGGGGCAATTCTCCGGCGCGGAGGCTTATCACGGCGGTACAGTAACCATGGAACCTGCCGGAGACAGCACAGCCCTTGTGCTGAACCGGTTGGAGGAATATGAAATCATAAAACTGGAGGTAGCAAAATGAAAATCGGACTCATTGGCCTGGGCATTATGGGCAAGCCCATGGCGAAAAACATCCTGAAGGCGGGCTATGACCTGACGGTGTGCAACCGCAGCAAGGCCCC
>JAJQET010000203.1:4109-5816 GCA_021201515.1 Clostridiales bacterium
AGGCCCTGGCCGAAGCGCTGACCCTGGCCCAGAAGGCAGGGGTAGACCCGACGCTGGTGTTCCAGGCCATCCGGGGCGGGCTGGCCGGTTCCACCGTCATGGAGGCCAAAGCGCCGATGATGCTCGCCGGCAATGACCAGCCCGGCTTCAAAATCGACCTGCACATCAAGGATTTGAACAACGCCCTGGACTGCGCCCACAGCGTCGGCGCGCCGGTGCCCATGACGGCCCAGGTGCAGGAGGTTTTGCAGTGGATGCATCACCACCAGGGCGGGCAAAAGGACCACAGCGCCATGGCGCAGTACTATGAATCCCTGGCCGACCTCAAAATCGGACGGGAACAGTAACCTGCCTCTAACATAACCGAACGAAAAAGGAGGAACTTATGGAAGACAAAACACTGCAAAAGAAGGGGCTTCTCAGCAATTTCCTGAACGGAAAATTCTGGGATTCCAAATCCACCTCTGCCAACGTGACGAAACGGGAGCTGTGGCTGGGCTATGTGGCAGGCCCCTTCGGCGTCATGCTGCTGCAATCCATCGTCAACAGCTATTTTAACCAGTACCTGACCGATGTGCTGGGCTTTACCGTCAGCCGGGGGGCATGGATCGCCATCTTCATGGTCTGGTTCCCCATGCTGAGCAAGCTCATCGACGCAGGAACCAACCTGCTGATGGCAAAGCTGCTGGACTTGACCACCTGCCGCCAGGGCAAGCTCCGCCCCTGGTTTATCCTGAGCCTGCCCATCGTTGTGGTCAGCATCCTCCTGATGTTCTGGATTCCGGTGCAGAGCGTGGTGGCCCAGGCGGTGTGGATTGTGATTTCCTACAACCTGTTCTACTCCGTGGGCTACACCATGTGGTACATGGCCTATGAGATGAGCGCTTCCCTTTCCACCAGAAACGTCAAGCAGCGCTCCACCAACTCCATGGCCGGTCAGATCACCAAAAACATGGGCACCGGCATCATCTCCATCACCTTCCCCCTGATTCTCACCGGGGTTTGCGGCCTGGTGGGCGGCGAAAATCAGCAGGGCTATCTGCTGACCATGGCCATCATCTGCTGCATCGCCGTGCCGCTGACCTTCCTGCAATACTTCTACACCCGTGAGCGGGTCACGGAGGAGCGCCGCAACCAGTTCCAGGGCAGCACAGAGGTCAAAAAGGTGGAGGAAGCCAGCTTCCTGACCCAGCTGAAGGCCTGTCTGAAGGACAAGTACTGGATCATGCTGGTGGTCATGATTCTGGTCTACCAGGTTCTGAACGCCATGAAGAGCGTCTCCCAGGTCTATTATTCCGGCTGGGTGGTACAGGGCAACTCCTACGGCACTTACGCCACCATTCAGGCCAGATTCTCCATGATCGCAATGGCGCCCATGGGCCCGGCCCTCTTTGTTGTGGTTCCCATGATCCGCAAGCTGGGCCGCCGCACCACCATGATCATTGGCGGCCTGATGAGCATGGTTGGCTCCGGCATCGCCTTTATGATGGCAGGCCAAACCGCCGCCGTGTACGGCGGAACCGCCATCAGCGGCGTCGGCACCATGTTCTTCATGTACAGCATAAACACCTTCATCGGAGACTCCATCGACCATGTGGAGTACAGCCAGGGCATCCGAGCCGAGGGCATCACCGCCGCGCTGGTGGGCTTCGTCCACAGCTTCTCCAACGGCATCGGCCAGGGCCTGTTCAACCTGGGCCTGATGAT
>JAJQET010000269.1 GCA_021201515.1 Clostridiales bacterium
CTTTTTTTTTTAATGCACCGGCGCCCCCCGACAGCGACACAGAGTTGATCGGCGGCAGCGCCAGAGGTGCATCCGAGACCGGCGGGGTGCTGGGGGTCAGCAACGTGGGGGCGAGATGACACCGGGGCCCTGTATCCGTCGGCCATCGAACTGTGTCGAACGAAAAATCTCCACTCCTGCGAAAAAACGTTGAATTCTTTCCTTTTGTATGGTATGATTCCATCAGAATAACAAAAGGAGTTGTGCCCCATGCTCAATGTGATCATTGCCGCCGCAGACAGCGCCCAGCGCAGAGCGCTGGAGGAGTTGCTGCAAAACGAATCCATCGCCCTTTCCGCCGTGACGGACAGCGGCGGGGAACTGTTGGCCCTGCTGAGCAGGCAGATGCCGGACATTCTGCTGGTGGGGCAGGAGCTGGCGGACCGCTCCGGCGCGGAACTGATTTCCGCGCTGCGGGGGACGCCCTTTCTCAATCCGGATGCGAGCTTTGTCTTTTCCGGCGGGGGTGCCGGCAGCTTTCAAATCCTCCTGAACGCCATGGCGCACCAGCCCGGCAGGGAGATGCAGCTTGCCCCGCCGGAACTGGCGCTGTGTCCGACGGACGTGCGGGGGCCGGTGTCCTACCAGCAGCTGGTGGCTGAATTTCTGTTCAGCCTGGGGATTCCCGCCAACGTGAAGGGGTACCGCTACCTGATATGGTCGCTGGAGCAGGTTCAGCGGGACCCGGAGCTGCTGAATCTGCTGACCAAGGCCTTGTACCCCATGATTGGCCGCCGGTTCAAGACGAAGGACGGCGCGGCGGAGCGGGCCATGCGCCACACCATCAGCACCGCCTTCCGTCAGGGCAATCAGACGGTTTGGGCGTCCTACTTCCCCTCCTGCGCCCGCGGGAAGAAGCCCACCAATGGGGAGTTTCTGGCGGGGGCCCACGAGGCCCTGGGACGGATGGCGGAGATGGCCAGGGCGTCCAAATAAAAGACACAAAAAGACGCAAAAAAGCGAGGCGGAATCCCACTTTGGGAATCCTGCCTCGCTTTTTCTGTGCTGCTCACAGCGCCTGCTCCAGCAGGCGCAGAACGGTGTCCAACTGCCGCACCTCCATCTGTCCGGGGGCGGAGCTGCGGGTGGCGCAGCCAAAGGTGGCGGCGGAGCCGAACACCTGCCCGCACAGCCTGGAGATCACGCCGTCCCCGCCCATGCTCATGGTGATAACTGGGCGGTCGGCGTAGCAGCGCACCATCTCCTCCGTGGCGGACAGCAGCGCCAGCACATCCTGCCGGTTCCGGGGCATGACGGCCAGCTTGGGCACGTCCACCCCCATGGCCTGGATTTGGCGGAGCCGCGCCACCAGTTCCTCCCGGGGCGGGGTTTCCTGAAAATTATGGCTGGAGCCGACCACTTTCACGCCCCTCCGGTGGGCGAAGGACAGAATGTCTTGCACGATGGCGTCCCCGGAAAGGGCCTCCACGTCGATCAGGTCCACGCAGCCGGAGGCGGCCATGGATTTACAGAGGGCGGCGTAGTCCGCCGGGGCGATGGCCCCTTCGCCCCCCTCTTTGGCGGTGCGGAAGGTGGCCAGCAGGGGGATGTCCCCCAGGGCCTCCCGGAGAGCGGAGAGGCAGCGGGTCACCCGGTCCGGGTCCGCGGCCCCGTCAAACCAGTCCACCCGCCACTCTACCATGTCCAGGGGCAGCGCGGCAAAGGAGCGGGCTTCGGCCAGGATGGCATCCTCCGTCCGCTCCACGATGGGTACGATGATTTTGGGCCGTCCGGCCCCCAGCGTCACGCCGCGTACCGTTACCGTCTGCACATGTATCCCTCCTGACTGTATTCTCCGGAGCGCTCCGCCAGCGCCGCCAGAATGTCGCCGCAAATTTCCGCCGCGCCCTTCCCGTCGGTGGCGACGGCAATGTCCGCCGCCGCCTGGTATTTGGGCCGGCGCTGATTCATCATAGTCTGAATGTAATCTTTGTCCTTGTGGCCCTCCAGCAGGGGACGGGCGTTGGAATCCGCCACCCGGGCCAGAACGGTGTCCGCCGTGGCCGTCAGCCAGACGATGGTGCCCCGCCGGCGCATGGCCCGGACATTGACCTCCCGCATGGGGGTGCCGCCGCCGCAGGAGACGACAAACCGCCGCCCCGGCTTCAGGGTGGTGATGAGGTCGGTCTCCATCTGCCGGAAGGCTTCCTCCCCAAGGGTGGAAAAGATGTCGGAGACGGGCATGCCTGCCCGGCGTTCGATTTCTTCATCCATCTCCAGGACCTTCATGCCGCAGAGGGTATGGAAGGCACCCGCCACGGTGCTTTTGCCCGCCCCCATAAAGCCGATCAGGAACAGGTTCCCGGTAAAGAATGGCGCTGCCTGGCCGCCAGGGACGGCGGCGTCACAGCAGAGAGGAGGCTCCTCCGCCGAAGGGAGGGTGTGCTGCAAGGATTCCGGTTCGTTCATGGGCGATGTTTTTCCCCTTCCACGCACAGGCCGATGGCGCTGCGCATACAATATTGCTGTTATTTTACCAGATTGGGGCCGGTTCCGCAAGGGGGTGGGGTTACAATTCCCGCACCAGCCGCATGGCGACGCCCACAATGCGGGCCTCGCCGCTGACGAAGTCGCTCTCCGGCACCAGCCGGGGGGGATAGGCCGGATTTTCCGGCTGGAGAATGACCCACCCCTCCTGACGGCGGAACCGCTTCAGGGTGGCGTCTTCCCCGTCCACCAGGCAGGCCACGATCTGGCCGTCCTCCGCCGTGGTCTGCTGGCGGATCAGCACCAGGTCGCCGGAGTGGATGCCGGCGTTCTGCATACTGTCCCCGGAGACCTTCAAGTAGAAGTAAGACCCCTCTGCCGGCACGTCCGCCGACAGGTAGCCCAGCACCTCCTGCTCCGCCAGGGTGGGGACGCCCGCCCGGATGACCCCCAGAATGGGCAGCATCCGCTCTCCGGGGAGGGCGTCGGCCTGGCGGACGGGGTAGCGGGGCACGTCATAGCCCAGCAGCCACTGGGCGTCCACCCCCAGCTTCTCCGCCATCTCCGACGCCACCCGGGCCTTCGGCTCCCGCTGGCCCAGCACATAACGGTTCAGCGTCTGGGGGCGCATCTCCAGCAGCTCCCCCAGCTTCTCATAGTTCAGCCCCTTTTCCTGCATCAGCTCCCGCAGACGGTCTCCCAATTTGGCCACTCGTTCCATATGCGCAGCTCCTTTCTGGGTCGTATAGGCTTATTGTATCAAATTTTCCGGAAATTGCAAAGGGTATTGTCAGCAACTTGGAGGGATTGCGCCCCTGAGACAAGGATTGCCGGAGGAATCTTCAGCCCGAAGCAAAGCGGGCATATTTATTCCACAATTCACAAAAAGTTTACGCCGGGCCACACGTTATTTTTACCCTGTTTTATGTCACTTTTTACCGTCTAATTCCGCTATCCTGCTCCAAAAACAGCCTGTTATACCACTTTTTGAAAAAGAAGACTTTTCACCTTCCCCGACGATAAAAAAACTTGCAATTTTGCGGAAAATCGCTATACTAAACATAAGTGGCATACCAGGGGAGGCCGTTTCCATGCTGCATATTACCGTCATACAACTGCCGAACCTCCGGCGCAGGGGCTGATGCGCCATGTTCGGATATCTGATCGCGGACAAATCCCGGCTGGACGAGGTGCAGACCGCCCGCTATCGGGAGTGCTACTGCGGCCTGTGCCGGGCGCTGAAGCAGCGGCACGGCCAGGTCAGCCGCCTCTGCCTGACCTATGACATGACCTTTCTGGTGATGCTGCTGGACTCCCTCTATGAGCCGGACATTCAGGCGGGCAAAAACCGCTGCCCGGTGCATCCGGCCCGCCCCCAGCTCTGGCGGACCAGCCCCTGGACGGACTACTGCGCCGACCTGAACGTGGTGCTGGCCTACTACAACTGTCTGGATGACTGGGAGGACGACCGGGAGCTGACCAGGCTCACCTACGCCGGGGCCCTTCACAGCGCCTACTGCCGGGTGAAGGAGCAGCGCCCGGAAAGCTGTGAGGCCATCGAGCAGTCCCTCTACCGCCTCTCCGGGCTGGAGGAGATCCACAGCTCCGACCTGGACGGGGCCAGCCGGTGCTTCGGCAACCTGATGGGCAGCCTCTTCGCCGTGGGCGACCCCTTCTGGCGCGATACGCTGTACACCGTGGGGGATTATCTGGGCCGCTTCATCTATGTGATGGACGCCGTCCTGGATGAGGCCTCCGACCGGCGCTTTGGCCGCTACAATCCCGTGACGGCCTTCCAGGCCGAGTACGGCGCACTGGACGACGGGCAGACGCTGACGCTGCTGATCGGCAGCTGCGTCTCCGCCTATGAGACCCTGCCGCTGGTGCAGGACAAGGATTTGCTGGACAACGTCCTCTATCACGGCGTATGGGCAAAGTGGGCTGCGGCAAGACAAAAAGAAACGAACGGGGAAGCCCGTCAGGAGGAATCGCACAATGATCGATGACCCTTATAAGGTGCTTGGCGTCTCCCGGGACGCGTCTCAGGACGAGATCAAAAAGGCATACCGAAAGCTGGCAAAGCAGTACCATCCTGACCTGCATCCCAACGACCCGGAAGCGGCAAAGAAGATGAACGAGATCAACGCCGCCTATGACCAGATTCAGAACCCGGAAAAGTACCAGCAGGCCAACCCCTATTCCTCCGCCCGGCAGTCGAACCCCTACGGAAGCTATGGCTACGGCTACGCCCAGCGGGAGCAGCGCCAGCAGAGCACCTACGACACCAGCCGCGACAGCAGCGACCTCCAGGCCGCCGCCCACTTCGTTCAGGCGGGGGAGTATCAGGACGCCGTCAACGCCCTGAACCGGGTGCCCTCCGCAGAGCGGAACGCCCGCTGGTATTACCTCAGCGGCCTGGCCCACGCCGGTATGGGCAACAAAATCCTCGGCCTGCAGCATATGCAGACCGCCGTGGAGATGGACCCCGGCAACGCCGAGTACCAGCAGGCCCTGCAGTATATGCAGCGCAGCGGCACCTTCTATCAGCAGAGCGGCGGCACCAACTTCCATTACTGCGCCAGCGGCGGGCCGTACAGCTTCTGTATGTACCTTTGCCTGATTCAGGCCGTCTGCTCCTGCTGCTGCGGCGGAGGCGGATACGGGTACGGCTCCTATGGGGGCTTCCGCTGATGCAGGATTCCCGCACTGAGGATATGGAAAGGAACCGATACCATGATCGCATTTTTGACCAGCAGCCCCGCCATCCCCAAGGATGCGGAGCACCCCTACAGCGCCAGAGAGGTCAACGGCGCCAACGGCCTCATCGACCGGCTGGCCGCCCTGGGGAAACCGGAGATGGAGGCACTGTTCGTCAGCGCCGCCCCGGCAGAGCATGAGGAGAATCTGTTCTGGGCGGCGGAGCTGGGAGATGCCTTCGCCGTCTCCGGCCTGCCCTTCGCCGCTCTGGCGGTCTGGGACGGGGCCAGCGGGGACTACTCCGCCGAGGCGCTGCGCCGGTTTGACCTGCTGATTCTGTCCGGCGGCCACGTCCCCACTCAGAACGCCTTTTTCCGGTGCATCGGTTTGCGGGAGAAGTTGGATGGCTACCCCGGCATCGTGCTGAGCATCAGCGCAGGCACTATGAACAGCGCGGAGGTGGTCTACGCCCAGCCGGAGTTGGAGGGGGAGGCCCTTGACCCAGACTATCAGAGGTTCCTACCCGGTCTGGGGCTGACCAAGGCCATGGTGCTGCCCCACTATCAGGCGGTGCGGCACGCTACGCTGGACGGGATGCGCCTCTTTGAGGACATCACCTACCGGGACAGCGTGGGGC
>JAJQET010000205.1 GCA_021201515.1 Clostridiales bacterium
AGCCTGGGGGAGATGATGATTGCCACCCGCTCCTCCGGATTTGTCGTGAAAAAAGGCGACAAGCTGTGCGGCACCAGAATCATCCCCCTCGTCATTGAGAAGGAGAAAATGGAGGCGGCAAAGCAGGCCGCCGGAGATAAGCCGCTGCTCCGGCTTTATCCGCTGAAGGCGAAGCGATATGGCATTGTCACCACTGGGAATGAGGTTTATTATGGCCGGATTCAGGACACCTTCACCCCGGTCATCCAGGAGAAGCTGGCGGAGTACGGCTGTGAGATGGTGGCCCACGAAATCCTGAACGATGACCATGAGAAAATCACCGCCGCCATCCAGAAGATGCTGGCGGAGGGCTGCGAACTGGTGCTTTGCACCGGCGGCATGAGCGTGGACCCGGACGACAAAACCCCGCTGGCCATCAAAAATACCGGAGCCAGCATTGTCTCTTACGGTGCGCCGGTGCTGCCTGGGGCCATGTTCCTGATGGCTTACGCCCAGGACGGTCGGCCGATTTGCGGGCTGCCCGGCTGCGTGATGTACGCAAACCGCACCATTTTCGACCTGGTGCTGCCCTATCTGCTGGCGGATGTTCCCGTCACAGCGGACTATCTGGCCGGGCTGGGGAACGGCGGTCTTTGCCTGAACTGCAAGGTGTGCCACTTCCCCAACTGCGGCTTCGGGAAGGGCGTTTGACGAGTTCACTTTAGAAGAAGGAGTATCCTCCCATGGAGTTTACGCATATTGACGCAAACGGAAACGCAATCATGGTGGACGTCAGCGGAAAGCCGGTGACGGCTCGCACCGCCGTTGCCACAGGCCGCATTACCATGAGCGAAGCCTGCTTTGCCGCCGTCCGGGACGGCACGGCGAAGAAGGGCGATGTGCTTGGCGTGGCTCAGGTGGCCGGCATCATGGCGACGAAGCGCACGGCGGAGCTGATTCCCCTGTGCCACACCCTCGCGCTGACGAAGAGCGCCGTCACCTTCCGCCTGCTGCCAGAGTGCTGTGGCATCGAGGCCACCTGTACCGTCTCCTGTCAGGGCGTGACGGGGGTGGAGATGGAGGCGCTGACCGGCGTCTCCGTGGCGCTGCTGACGGTGTACGATATGTGCAAAGCTGTAGATAAGCATATGATAATCGGTGAAATTCATCTGGTGGAAAAACATGGCGGCAAGAGCGGCGACTTCCAATTCAGTTCAGACGGAGGCGCACAATGACCGACCAGTACGGACGAATCATCGACTATATGCGCCTCTCCATCACCGACCGCTGCAACCTCCGGTGCAAATACTGTATGCCGGAGGGGATAACGCTCACGCCCCATTGTGAGATCCTGACCTATGAGGAACTGCTGCGGGTGGCCGCTCAGACGGTGGCGCTGGGGGTGACAAAGTTTAAAGTCACCGGCGGCGAACCACTGGTGCGGAAGGGCTGTGTGGACTTTGTGGGCCAGCTGAAAGCCCTCCCCGGCGTGGAGCAGGTCACCATGACCACCAACGGGCTGCTGCTGGGCGGGCAGCTGGAGGCGCTTGTGTCCGCCGGTCTGGACGCGGTCAACATCAGCTTGGACACCGTTGACAATGCAAAATATTGTCAACTGACCGGCTACCACGGTCAGCCGCTGCCCCGGCTGATGGGACTGCTGGAACAATGTGTAGCGCAGGGAATACGTACCAAGGTCAACGTGGTGCTGCTGGAGGAAAATCAGGACGAGTTGGCGGAGCTGGCGTCCATCGCCCAGCATCTCCCGGTGGACGTGCGCTTTATTGAGCTGATGCCCATCGGCTACGGCGCATCCGCCTCCGGCTTCTCCCCTGACCGGGCGCTGGAGCAGCTGAAGGGCTGCTGGCCCGACCTGTCCCCCGCCTCGGAAAAGCGGGGCAACGGCCCGGCGCACTACTACGCCAGTGCGTCCCTGATGGGGCGAATCGGCTTCATTGACGCAGTCAGCCACGCCTTCTGCGCAGACTGTAACCGGGTTCGGCTGACCAGCACGGGTCTGCTGAAGCCCTGCCTGTGCTATGAGACCAGCACGGATTTGAAAGCCGTTCTGCGCAGCGGAGGCTCCGACGTGGATTTGCGGGAGGCGCTGCGCCAGGCCATCTATGCCAAACCGCGAGCCCACTGCTTCGCCCAGCGGGACAGCATCACGGAACAAAAGGGCATGAGCCAAATTGGAGGATAACACCATGGGAAAGGTGATCGCCGTCTGCACCAGTGAGGTGCGCGGAACACAAAAGAAAACGGTAGACAGCGGCTACTTCGCCGTGGACTGGGGCATCCGGGGGGACGCTCACGCAGGCAACTGGCACCGCCAGGTCAGCCTGCTCAGCGCTGACAAAATTGAAGCCTTTAACCGGCGGGGGCGGATGTTGCCCCCGGCGCATTTGGAGAGAATCTGGTGGTGGAGGGCTTCGACTTCCGCGCCCTCCCCGTAGGCACCCTGCTGCGGTGCGGAGACGTGCTGCTGGAGATGACCCAAATCGGGAAGGACTGCCACAGTCACTGTGAGATTTATAAAAAGATGGGCGACTGCATCATGCCACGGGAGGGCGTCTTTGCCCGGGTGCTGGAACCGGGCGCCATCATGGTGGGGGATGAAATGGTCATTGTCCCCCGTACCACGCCTCGTCCCTGGCAGGCCGCCGTTATCACCCTCAGCGATAAGGGCGCCCGCGGCGAGCGGGAGGACAAAAGCGGCCCCGCCATTGCGGCGCGGCTGAACGAGAACGGCTACGAGGTGGTGGAGCAGCTTCTGCTGGCAGACGACCCCGCCGCCCTGAAAAAGCAGCTGATGCGTCTGGCGGACCAACGGCAGTTGGATTTGATTCTGACCACCGGCGGCACCGGATTCAGCCCCAGGGATACCACTCCGGAGGCCACCCTGGCTGTGGCAGACCGGCAGGCGCCCGGCATTGCGGAGGCCATTCGCGCCGCCTCTCTATCCATTACGAAGCACGCCATGCTGTCCAGAGCGGTGTCCGTCATTCGGGGCAAGACCCTGATCATTAACCTGCCGGGCAGCCCGAAGGCCTGCATGGAGAGTATGGATGTGTTTCTGGACACCATCCCTCACGGCATGGGCCTGCTCCGCAACGAGGTACAGGATTGTGCCCGTACCTGATTTCCTTCGTTTATCCGCGTGTAAATCACGCTGATAAAAATAAACCATCCCTGAAACACGGGATGAAAGGAGAAGTTGTACCATGAAACACAACCTGAAGAAAGCCCTCGCCCTGCTGATGGCGCTGGCCCTGGCCTGCGGCGCGGTCGCCTGCTCCGGCAGCAGCGACAGCACCACCGACGGCGACAGCAGCACCGGAAGCAGCAGCGCAGCCGAAAGCAGCGCAGCCGACGCCTCCGAAAGCGCCGCCGCCAGCGAGGCCGGTGCAGAAAGCAGCGCCGCTGATGGGGAAGCCGAGGAAACCGAAGAGGTGGAGCTGATTGTCTTTGCCGCCGCCTCCATGACCGAGACCCTGACCGAAATCAAGGAAACCTACGAAGCCGCCCACGAGGGCGTCACCATCACCTATAACTTCGACTCCTCCGGCACCCTGAAAACCCAAATCGAGGAGGGCGCGGAGTGCGACCTGTTCATCTCCGCCGGGCAAAAGCAGATGGATCAGCTGGACATCACCGCTGACGCCGAAGTGAACACCGACGGACTGGACTTCGTCCTGGAGGAGAGCCGCATTGACCTGCTGGAAAACAGGGTTACGCTGTGCGTCCCCGATGGCAACCCCGCAGGCATTGAGAGCTTTGACGATTTGGCGGAAAAGCTGGCCGAGGGCAGCGTCTTTATGGCCATGGGCAACGAGGACGTGCCGGTGGGTCAGTACACCCAGAAGATTCTGGCTTACTACGGGCTTGATGAGGATGAACTGGCCAACGCAGGCTGCATTACTTACGGCACCAACGTGAAGGAGGTCACCACTCAGGTTTCTGAGGCCAGCGTGGACTGCGGTGTTATCTACTGCACCGACGCCTACTCCGCCGGGCTGGAAATCGTGGACTATGCCACCGCCGAGATGTGCGGCCAGGTCATCTACCCCGCCGCTGTGCTGAAAACCAGCGCCAACCAGGAAGCCGCTCAGGAATTCCTGGACTACCTGACCACGGATGAGGCCATGGCGGTCTTTGAGAGCGTCGGCTTCGCGCCTGTCGCTTAACGTAACGTTCAAGCAGGCCGACGGGGTTCTCGCTGCCCCGGTCGGCCTGCATCCTATCCGGCAGCCGATGTGCGTCCGGTTCGCTGCAAAGCGGACAGGTGCTTCATCGGCTTTCAGACCATGACACAAGGAGGAGGAACAGCCAAAATGGATTGGTATCCCCTGTGGAACTCGGTGCGCATTGCCGCCATCAGCTGTGTATTGGTGTTCTTTTTCGGCATATTTTGTGCCTATTATGCGGCAAAGCTGCCCAGGGCGGTCAAGGGGCTGCTGGACGTGGTGCTGACGCTGCCCATGGTGCTGCCCCCCACCGTCTGCGGCTACTTCCTGCTGCTGCTGTTCGGCGCGAAGCGTCCTCTGGGCATTTTCCTGGCGCAGTTCGGCATAAAATTTGTGATGACGTGGTATGGCGGCATTCTGGCGGCCTCCATAGTGGCGTTTCCGCTGATGTACCGCACCGCCCGGGGCGCATTCGAGAGCTTTGACGAGACCCTGGCCTATTCCGGCCAGACCCTGGGCCTGTCCAATACCTACATCTTCTGGCGCATCCGCATGCCGGCCTGCCGTCAGGGCATTTTGGCGGGGGTGGTGTTGGCCTTCGCCCGGGCGCTGGGGGAGTACGGCGCCACCAGTATGCTGATTGGCTACACGCCGGGTAAAACGGCCACCATTGCCACCACCGTTTACCAGCTCTGGCGCACCAACGACGAGGCGGGCGCATTCCGGTGGGTGATGGTCGACGTGGCCATCAGCACGGTGGTGCTGCTCTTTGTCAACCTGCTGGAGACCCGTCAGAAAAAGGTGGTGCGCAAATGAGCCTTTCCGTCAACATTTACAAGCAGCTTGGCGACTTCACCCTGGACGTGGCCTTCGAGACAGACGGCGGCGTTCTGGGGCTGCTGGGCGCGTCCGGCTGCGGGAAAAGTTATACGCTAAAGTGTATCGCGGGCATTGAGCGGCCGGACAGAGGCCGTATCGCGCTGGACGGCACCGTGTTCTTTGACTCGGAGCAGCATATCGACCTGCCCCCGCAGAAGCGGCAGGTGGGCTACCTCTTCCAGAACTACGCCCTGTTCCCCAATATGACAGTGCGGCAGAACATCCTCTGCGGTCTGCACCACGAGAAAGACAAGGCGAAGCGGGAGGCGGCCTTGCAGCAGATGCTCTCCTTCCTACAGCTGGAGCCGCTGGTGAACCATCGCCCTGCCCAGCTCTCCGGTGGACAGGCTCAGCGGGTGGCGCTGGCGCGCATCCTGGTGAATCAGCCCCGGCTTCTGATGCTGGACGAGCCCTTCTCCGCCCTGGACACCCATCTGCGGGTGCGGCTCCAACTGGAGATGCAGGAACTGCTGAAGCAGTTTGGCAAGGATGTCCTGCTGGTCACCCACAGCCGGGATGAGGCGTACCACCTGTGCAGCCGCATTGCCGTCATGGACGAGGGGCGTCTGCTGGCCCTCCAGGACACAAAAAAGCTGTTCGCCGACCCCGGGGACCGGCGCGCCGCCGCCCTGACCGGCTGCAAAAACATCGCCGAGGCGCGGAAGGTGGGGGAGTACGAGGTGGAGGTGCCGGAATGGGGGGTGCGCTTCACTACCTGTCTCTTCTCCACCTCTGACTCTGCCGACGATCTACT
>JAJQET010000132.1:0-649 GCA_021201515.1 Clostridiales bacterium
CGAGAAAGGGGGCCCGCCCGGAGGGCAAAACGTATTTCCTTCATCCTTCCCTGCCTAAGGAACCCCACCCATCCGCCCCCTGCGGGGGTACCTCCCCTTTCAGGAGGGCAGGCTGTTTCCCTGTTGTCAAACCCGCAAAAACCGCCTATAATAAGGACACAGAAACCTTTCCCATAAAGGAGCGTTCTTATGCTGCACAACGTCCGTCAACAGCAGAAGCGGGAGGAGAAGCGCATCCGCCAGGCGGAGAAGGCGCTGAAAAGCCGCCGCCTCGGCGTTTACCTCCACATTCCATTTTGCAGAAGCAAGTGCGCCTACTGCGACTTTTATTCCCTCCCCGCCAGCGACCAGCGGATGGACGCCTACCTGGAGGCCCTCTGCGCCCACATCACCGAATCCGCCCCCTACCTCCGGAGCTTCACCATTGACAGCGTCTATATCGGCGGCGGCACCCCCTCCTTCTGGGGGGAGAAGCGGCTGAAAAAGTTGCTGAAAGTGGTGAATAAGGAGCTGTCCCCCGCCAAAGACTGCGAATATACCTTAGAATGTAACCCGGACTCCGTGACCCTGAAGCTGCTGAAAACGGTGCGCGCCCTGGGGGTGAACCGCATCTCCCTGGGGGTTCAGTCCACCAGGGACGGGGAACTGC
>JAJQET010000132.1:659-5781 GCA_021201515.1 Clostridiales bacterium
GCGGGCCGGCCCCACACCTTCGCCCAGGCGCAGGAGGCGGTGGCCCTCATCCGCAAGGCAAAGGTGGACAACCTGAACCTGGATCTGATCTACGGCCTGCCGGGACAGACCATGGCCTCCTGGCAGGAGAGCGTGGAGGCGGTGCTGGCCCTGAAGCCGGAGCATCTGTCCCTCTACGGCCTCCAGGTGGAGGAGGGCACGCCCCTGTACCAGCGCCGGGACAGTCTGGACCTGGCGGACGACGACGCCCTGGCCGACCGGTACCTGTGGGCAGTGAACCGGCTGGCCCAGGTGGGGTATGACCAGTATGAGATCTCCAACTTCGCAAGGCCGGGACGGGAATCCCGCCACAACCTGAAATACTGGACGCTACAGGAGTATGTGGGCTTCGGCCCAGGGGCCCACTCCGACTTCGGCGGGCGGCGGTATAGCTACATTCGGGATGTGAACGCCTATATCGAAGGCGTCCTCCAGGGCGGCCAGCTGCTGGACCAGGACAACCAGATTCCGCCCCGGGAGCGGAGCGCGGAGTATCTGATGCTGGGGATGCGCACCGTCCGCGGCATCTCCGGTCAGGAGTACCGCAACACCTACCGGATGCACTTCGCCCCGGTGGAGGAGCGTCTCCGCACCTTCGCCGCCAAGGGCTGGGTGGTGGAGGAAGAAGGCCGGTGGCACTTCACCCCGGAGGGCTTTCTCCTGTCCAACCAGCTCATCGGCCTGCTGCTGGAGGCGGGGGAGGAGGCCACATTGGAGCAGGTGCTGGGGAAACAGTGAGCGCTGCTTTCCCGTTCCTCATCCGGGGAACGGGCCGCCCCGCCTGAATCCCTTAAAATATGAAATCAACCCCTTCCAGCAGGCATTTTTCACAACTTTTCAGCGCTGGAAAACAGTTCCAGCATAAAAGAACCTCCACAGGCAGACCATAACGCTGCAACCAGTTCACAGCAGCCCGAACCGGGACGGCTGTGACAACATCGAGCGTCTCTGACGTGTGGAGGTTTGTACCATGAAGAAACTCAGCGGGCGGTTTGTGCGCACCGCCGTTTTTGTGTTGGCAGTCAGCCTGCTCCTGACCTGCTCTGCCGTCAGCGCCAGCGCGGCCAGCTACCGGCAGGGGGACTCCGGCGACACCGTCGTCACCATCCAGACCAAGCTGAAGCGCTGGGGCTACTATACCGGCGCGGTGGACGGCATCTATGGCTCCGCCACGGTGTCGGCGGTGAAGTATTTCCAGCGCTCCAACGGCCTGACGGCGGACGGCGTGGTGGGGGCCGCCACCCTGAAGGCCCTGGGGATGGAGGGCGGCGGGGCCACCAACAGCTCCGCCACCGCTGACGTGGCCCTGCTGGCCAAGGTGATTTCCGCCGAGGCCAGGGGAGAGCCCTACTCCGGCCAGGTGGCGGTGGGGGCGGTGATTTTGAACCGGGTGAACAACCCCTCCTTCCCCAACACCATCGCCGGGGTGGTCTATGAGCCGGGGGCCTTCACCTGCATGGTGGACGGTCAGATTGACCAGCCCGTGGCGGACTCCGCCTATCAGGCGGCCCGGGACGCCCTGAACGGGGCGGACCCCTCCGGCGGGGCGCTGTACTATTTCAACCCGGATACGGCCACCAGCGCCTGGATCTGGTCCCGGCCGCTGATCACCGTCATCGGGAAGCATCGGTTCTGTGCGTGACAGACGCTGCCCCGGCGGGCCGCGGCGCCGGAACATGGCGCTCCGATACCGTTCACCGTGGAGCGTTTGCCCGGCCTTCGCCGTCAGGCGGCATTTCCGCCGCGCTCCCTGCCCCCGCCGAAAAAACAGCAGCATACGACCCCCGTCCGCCGACATCAGCCGGTGGGCGGGGGTCGTCCTCTTATACCATTCTATCCACAGGAACCCACCGGCCCCCTATCTTGCCGCAATTCTCCCCGCGTACTGGGACCAGGTATAGTCCAGCCGGAAGGCGGTAAGCTGCGCCTCCTCCACATAGATCGTGGCCTCCGTCCCCTCCAGGAGGCCCTGGCCCACCAGGCAGTCCGAGGGGGTCATGCCCGCCAGAACGATTTCCTCCAGAGCGGTGCAGCCCCGGAAGGCCCCGTCCTCCACGGTGGACAGCCCCACCTGGAGGGTGACGCTGCGGAGGGCGGTGTCGCCCGCCAGCACATCGGCCCCCAGAGCCGTCACCGGGCAGCCCTCCAGCTCGGTGGGGAGGGCCAGAAGCAGGGTCAGGGCGTCCCCCACCGTCTCCGCCCGGAAGAAAATCCAGGCCAGACAGACCAGCAGAAAGACCCACAGCCGCCGGGCCCAGCCATTCAGCCGCTCCGGCAGGGGGAGCCGGGGCAGTTTGCCCCCCAGCAGGAGGCCCGCGGCCAGGTAGCAGCCGTGGATGCCGCCCCAGACCACATAGTGCCACGCCGCCCCGTGCCACAGGCCGCTGACCAGGAACACGACCAGCATGTTGCAGACCTGCCGGGCCCGCCCCCTGCGGCTGCCACCCAAGGGCTTATAGAGGTAGTCCGTGAACCACTGGGTCAGGCTGATATGCCACCGCCGCCAGAAGTCCCGGACGCTCCGGGCCAGGCAGGGGCGGCGGAAGTTTTCTGTCAGCTCAACCCCCAGCAGCCGGGCTGCGCCGGAGGCGATGTCGGAGTAGCCGGAGAAATCGCAGTAGATCTGTACGGCAAACAGGGCCGCAGCAGCAACCGTCCCCGGCCCGTTGGCCTCCCCCACGGCGGCGAACACCGGGTCGGCCAACAGGGCGAAATAGTCCGCAATCACCAGCTTCTTGAAATACCCTCTGGCCAGCAGCACCAGCCCCTGGCAAAAATCCGCCCACCGGGGCTGGTGGTCCGCCCGGAGCTGAGGCAGCAGGTGACCCGGCCGCTCGATGGGCCCCGCCACCAGCTGGGGGAAGAAGGAGACGAACAGGGCGTAGTACCCCAGGTGGCCCTCCGGGGCCAGGTCCCCCCGGTACACGTCCACCACATAGGACAGGGTCTGGAACGTGTAAAAGGAGATGCCGATGGGCAGCACCAGCCCCAGGACAAGGTCCGCCCCCACCGTCTCCAGGGCAAAGTCGGCGTACTTGAAGAGGGCCAGGCAGGCCAGCGGCCCGCCGCAGCCCAGGGCCAGCCAGAGCCGCCGCACAGCTTTGGCGTCTGCGGCGGCGATGCGCCGCCCCGCCAGCCAGGACAGGAGGGTGGTGCCTGCCAGCAGCAGGCCCGTCCACGGCACCCAGCTCATATAAAAGCTGTAGCTGGCCGCCAGCAGCACCGCCCACCGCCACCGCTGGGGACAGAGCCAGTACAGCGCCGTCACCGCCGGCAGGAAGCAGAGAAATTCCAGCGACGTAAAGCTCACGGCCCGTCCCCTCCTCCCCGTCTGTGGGGCAGCAGGCTCAGCCCCGCCAGGGCCGCCACCGGCAGCAGCACCTGCTGGAGGGTACCCCCCAGAATCAGGCCGGACAGAATCCCCAGGGCGGTACACAAGGCGGCCAGGGCGCACCACGCCGCCGTCCCCCGCCGGAGGAAGCCCCCCGCCAGGGTCAGGAGGGCCGCGGCCAGAAAGCAGGCCGCCGGAATCCATATGCTATTCATCGGCTGCCTCCTTCTCCAGCTGGGCCTGCAAATCCGCGATGATACGGGCGGTGCGAATCTGCACCCCCTCGGTGGACAGGTGATTGTCCGTGCCGTACAGGTACCGCCCCGGATACAGCGACTCCTCCAGATCGGAGATCACCGGCACGCACAGCCCCTCCCGCAGGTATGCGTCCAGGGCGGCGCGGGCCTCCGGGGTGCTGTCCTGGGAGATGGCGTAGCAGTTCCGGGGGGCGTAGGTAAAGTAGACGGAGACGCCCCGGCTCAGGAAGCGCTGATACACGCTGTTCAGACTGTCCAGAAAGCTCTGGGGGAAGTCCGCCACGGTGTACCCCACCTCAAGGCCGTACACCGGCTCGTCGCTGTCGGCGTTGGGACAGTAGGGGATGTAGTCCCCATATGCGTTATAGCTGGGGGTGTCGGTGGGGTTGCCGTCCTCGTCGAAGTCCGACGGGGACAGGGCGTAGCTTTTCGCCTCCATCCCCTCTTTGGCGGTGAGGTAGGAGGTCAGGGCGGTGAACACCTGCCCCACCTCCCGAAGGTCCAGCCGGGCCACCGTGTCGTAATTGGCCTCCATCATGCGGAAGAAGGCGGCATCCAGACTGGCGGAGGTGCAGAACTGCCGCTTCACCGTGTCGAACTCCGGGGCGTGGAGGAGGATGTCCCCTTCCTCCATGCAGTCCAGAATCAGCAGCAGCTGGGGCAGGGCGTTGGTGTAGGCGGACACCCCCATGTTCACCACCTGGTAGTCCGGGAAGGCCGCCTCCAGTTCGGCGCTGTCGTAGCCGAACCGGGTGGAGGAGCCGGAGAACAGCACCAGCTTGGCCTCCCCCTCCAGGCTCAGCAGCCGGTCAAACTTGTCCTGGAAGGTGGCGTAGTAGCTGCCGCTGTACACCGGGACCTCCACGGCGTTGATGTGGAGGGTGGTCAGGTTGGGGCAGGACTGAAAGGCGTAGTCGCTGACGCTGACGATGTCGTCAGAGAGGTAGACCGTCTCCACGCTGCTGCCCGCGAAGGCCCCGGCCTCCACCCGCTGGAGGCCCTGAGGCAGGATGACGGTGGTGCAGGAGGCCCCGGCGCAGGCGTCCTCCCCCACGGCGTAGACGGTGTAGCCGTCCAGTTCCGCCGGGATGGTCAGTACGTCCTCCGTCCCCCGGTAGCCGGTGATGATTACCCCCTCCCCGGAGCGCTCCCAGGTGAAGCGGTCCGCCGCCGTCCACCGGCTCCACTGGGCGTAGAGGGTCAGCCCCTCCGTCCAGGCCACCCGGCTGCCCAGCCCCACGGCGGTGCCGGAGCCGTCGGGCCGGGTGTTCCAGCCGGTGAGGGTGTAGCCCGTCCGGGCAAAGAGGGTCACGCCGGTGCTGGTGTTCACCCGCAGGTGGGAGGGGGTGACGGCCACCGCCACCGGGGTGTTGGCGTCCTCCCCGTCCAGCCGGACGCCGCCGTTGGCGTCGTAGAGGATGGTGACGCCGGTTTGCTCCGCCGTCACCGTCACCACGGTGGAGTAGTGCACGTTGTGGAGGGTCAGGGTGTAGCC
>JAJQET010000170.1 GCA_021201515.1 Clostridiales bacterium
TCCCCACCCTGGAGGCCTTTGCGGAGGCCGACCCCAAAGAGGTGGGGGAGTACATCCATTCCTGCGGCTTCTATAACAGCAAGAGCCGGGACCTGGTGGCCTGCGCCCAGATGCTGCTGAGCGACTTCGGCGGCAAGGTGCCCAGGGAGATGGACGACCTCCTGAAGCTCCCCGGCATCGGCCGCAAGACGGCGAACCTGGTTCGGGGGGACATCTACGCCGAACCGGGCTGCGTAGTGGCGGACACCCACTGCATCCGCATCACCGGACGCATGGGCCTCACCGACGGCACGAAGGACGCCGGCAAGGTGGAGGCCCAGCTCCGGGGGGTGCTGCCGCCGGAGGAGTCCAACAACTTCTGTCACCGGATGGTGCTCCACGGCCGGGCGGTCTGCACCGCCAGGAAGGCCCACTGCGACAAATGCCCCGTGGCCCCCTGGTGCGACTACGCCCAAAAGCAGGAATAAGAAAAGCCTCACAAAAAACGAACACACCGTGGACGGCAGGCAACGCCTCGTCTACGGTGTGTTCCTTTGTCCGGCGGAGGAGGTTACTCCTCGTCGTCGAAGTCGATGGTTTCCTGATTCCGCTCCTTGAACAGGGCGAAGATGGTCTCCAGCAGGGCCTCGTCCTCCAGCTCGGTGAAGGTGGACTCGTCCCCGTGCTGCTCCTCCTCCCGCATGATGACCACATAGTTCTCATCCTCCGGGTCCTGGAGCACCAGGTAGCGCCCGCCCTGGTGGGTGATGACGTCCAGGAGCTGGAAGGTGATGTCGTTGCCGTCCTCGTCGGTGAGGATCAGCTCCTCCTGCTCAAAATCGTCCAGCATGGGATTGTTCTCTTGTTCAGACATAACAGGGTTCTCTCCTTTCCGCTGCGCCCTCCGGAGAAGGGCAGCAAGATCAAATTGGTCGGCACAGTGGCAACCGCATCGTTGGATGCGGTATGTCGGGCATATGGCCGTAAATGGCATAAATTATTATAACATACACTTCGAAAAATGCAACTGTAATATCAGACAGGGCCGCTCCTGCGCAGAGCAGTTCTTCATGCCGCCAATGGCAGGAACGCGGGAGACGACATTCCGGGCGCACACGACACCCCCACTGAGCGTCGGGAAAAATCGGATTCCCTCTTTACAAACAGGCCACAAAAGGCTAAAATAATGACACTGTCGCCGGGGCGCAAAATTTACAAAAAAATTACAAACGACTCACAAGTCGTTCATGTTCTCCCCAGGGAGAGCAGTTAAAATAAAAACGTACTGTGCAATGCTGTACGGCATCAGGGAAGAGCGGGATGAGAGACGATGGTAAAACTATGCTTGGTATGCCTGTTTGCAGGGGCGGCCGCCGGTGTGGGCACCGGCTTTGCCGGATTGTCGGCGGCGACGGTGATTGCCCCCATGCTGATTTCCTTTCTGGGGTACCCTTGGTATGAGTCGGTGGGCATCGGCCTGGCCTCCGACGTGCTGGCCTCGGCCATGACCGCCGTGGTATATCAGAAAAATAAAAACGTGGATTTGAAGCACGGAATCTTCATGCTGGTGTCCGTGATGGTGATGACGGTGGTGGGGAGCTACTTCTCCCAGTATATGCCGGATTTGCAGATGGGATACTTCTCCGTGTTCACCTCCCTGTTCATGGGCATCCGGTTCATTGTACATCCCGCCACGGAGCAGCATCCCGCCTTCCAGCGGCGGAGCGACCGGATGAAGGCGCTGTTGTCCGTCCTCAGCGGGGCCTTCATCGGCTTCTACTGCGGCTTTATGGGGGTGGGCGGCGGCCTGATGATGCTGTTCATCCTGACCTGCATCCTGGGCTACGAGCTGAAAACCGCCGTGGGTACCAGCGTGTTTATCATGACCTTTACGGCGCTGACCGGCGCAGTGTCCCACTTCACCTTTGGCGAGGTGACGGATTACATCCCCGCTCTGATTCTGTGCAGCCTGTTCACCCTGATCGGGGCGGTGGTCTCCTCCCAGTTCGCCAACAAAATGGACGGGGTGACGAGCAATCGGGCCACCGGCATCGTGCTGGTGGTTCTGGGCATCTGTATGATATTTGAAAACTTTGTCGGCCTGTGAATGCCGGCTGGAAAAGCGCCTGCTCCGGTTCTCCGCCGGGGCAGGCGCTTTTTTTGTCTGCGGGCGCATAGACCCGCCCCGCCGGGGCAACCTACAGGCAAACGGCGGACGGGCACAGCCCTTCGCAGGAAAGGATGCAGGCACAATGAACGAATTACAGATTCAGCGGGTGGTGGGCCGGGAGGTTTTGGACTCCCGCGGCAATCCCACGGTGGAGGCGGAGGTGTTCCTCGCCGGCGGCAGTTCTGGCCGTGGAATGGCCCCCAGCGGCGCATCCACCGGGGCCTTTGAAGCGCTGGAGCTGCGGGACGGCGACGCCGCCCGCTTCGGCGGCAAGGGGGTCCTGCAGGCGGTGGAGCATATCAACACCACCATTCAGGCGGTGCTGCACGGCATGGACGCCGGGGACGTTTTTGCCGTAGACCGGGCCATGCTCAGGGCGGACGGCACCGGGGACAAGTCCCGCCTGGGGGCCAACGCCATCCTGGCCGTCTCCATCGCCAGCGCCCGGGCGGCGGCGGCCGGGCTGGGGCTGCCCCTTTATCGCTTTCTGGGGGGCGTCAACGGCGGCTGCCTGCCGGTGCCCATGATGAACATTTTGAACGGCGGTGCCCATGCGGCCAACAACCTGGACGTGCAGGAGTTCATGGTCATGCCCGCCGGCGCCCCCAGCTTCCGGGAGGGGCTGCGCTGGTGTGCCGAGGTGTTTCACGCCCTTTCCGCCCTGCTCCGGGAGAAGGGGCTGGCCACTTCTGTGGGAGACGAGGGGGGCTTCGCCCCCGACCTCTCCGGCGATGAGGAGGCCATCCAGTTTATTCTGGCGGCGGTGAACCGGGCCGGTTACCAGCCGGGCCGGGACATTGTGCTGGCCCTGGACGCCGCCGCCAGCGAGTGGAAGGGGGCCGGGCCGGGAGACTACCTGCTGCCCAAAAGCGGGCAGCGGTTCACGTCAGAAGAGCTGACAGACCACTGGAAACGGCTGTGCGAAGCCTACCCCATCTACTCCATCGAGGACGGCCTGGACGAAGAGGACTGGGCGGGCTGGCAGGCCCTGACCGATGCTCTGGGAAACCATGTACAGCTGGTGGGGGACGACCTGTTCGTCACCAACACCCAACGCATTTCCAAAGGCATCCGGCTGGGCTGCGGCAACGCCGTCCTGGTGAAGCCGAACCAGATCGGCACGGTCTCCGAGGCCATGGAGGCCATCCGGCTGGCCCACAGGGCGGGATACGCCGCCATCGCCTCCCACCGCTCCGGGGAGACGGAGGACACCACCATCGCAGACCTGGCGGTGGCCCTGAACACCTGCCAGATCAAGACCGGCGCCCCCAGCCGCAGCGAGCGGGTGGCCAAGTACAACCGGCTCCTCCGCATCGAGGAGGAACTGGGGGACGCCGCCTGCTATCCCGGCTTTGACGCCTTCCGAATCAGACGGGCCAATCAGGCTGGAGGATAAAGAAATGCCCCACCGCAGCCAGGGCTGCGGTAGGGGCATCTGTCACTTATTCCGTTGCCATCTCCAGAAAGTATTCATAGAGCTGGGCGGTCACATCATCGCCCTCATAGTTAAAGACCACGGTCTGCTCCTCCGTCCGAATGACAATCACCTGGGTCAGGTTGGTCTTGGCTGCCAGGATATACTCTCCCCATGTGTCGGACTGCCAGACGCCATAGGCGTAGCTGCGGCCCTCCTTGCCGTCCACACAGGTGCCGAAGCTGTCCGGCACCTCCTCCAGGGTGACGGACTGGATGTCCCCATAGGCCACCTCCACCGACAGGTCGTCGCCGGAGGACACAATAAGGCTGTCGTCCTGCAGGGTCAGCGTCGCGCTGGAGGTTCCGGCGAGGGTGCTGAACAGGGTGAGCACCACGACGACGATCACCACCAGTTCCCCCGTTTGCAGCAGCGTGCGCATCAGTGGGGAGAGGGACTGCTTATATTCCGTATATCTCTGCCAGTTGGACATGGGTGGACACTCCTTCTGCGGTGCGTTTCATTCTGTGCTTATTCTGCACCGAATCCGCCGATTTGTCAAGGTGTTTTCCCGGCTGAATCACGGAAATCAAGTTTCAGGTCAAACATCCCAAAGAAAACCCTCAGTCTGGCCTTGCGGCCAGCCAGCTCCGCCGTCAAGCGGCATTTCCGCTGCGCTCCTTACCCTTTCAGGGGCGCAAATGACGTGGTGATTCCCACAGTTTTTTCCTCCCCTGAAAGGGGAGGGGGACCGGCGGCAGCCGGTGGAGGGGTTCCCATGCGAAGCGGATTTCAAAATTGATTTCCATGCGGCTGGATTGTGTGCCTTTTCCTCAAAAAAGCGCCCAGCCAGGGTGCTTGCCTGGCTGGGCGTGTCAATCGTTCCTGCGCTGAAACGGGGCGGCGGTCAGTCCGCACCGGCCTTTTGGGCCTGTTTGGCGGAGATGATTTCGGAGATCTGCTGCATGGTGCGCAGGGTGACCTCCAGGTCCTGGCTGTCCACGGTGTTGACAATCTCCACATAGTAATCCCGCAGGGTGTTTTTCATATTCTGCATCAGATTCACCGCAAGGCCGGTGAGCTTCACATAGGTGCGGCCCAGCTCGTCATCGGTTTTCCAGGTCACATACCCCTTCTCCTGCAGGCGGCGGATTGCCCTGGACACCTTGGGGATGGGCATATCCAACCGCTCGGAGAGCTGATAGAGGTAAGCCCGGTTGTTGGACTGTGAGGCGGCCTGGCATTGGGAAATGGCATAGAGGAAGGCGTAATCCGTCTTTTCCATGCCGCTGAACACCCTGTCGATATCCAGCCGATTCAGGAAAAATTCCTCTGCCTGCTGATAGAGTTCCATCATGTGCCTCCTGTTCTCGCAGCCCGCTCAGCGCTCTGCGCGGGGATAGTAGGTCTGCCCCTTGACCAGGCTCTGGTAGGCGGGGCGGATGATCTTCGTGGCGGAGGACAGCTCCTCCATGCGGTGGGCGCTCCACCCGGACACCCGGGCGATGGCGAACAGGGGGGTATAAAGCTCCATGGGAATCCCCAGCATATCGTAGACGAAGCCGCTGTAGAAGTCCACGTTGGGGCTGACCCCTTTGTAAATTTTCCGCTTCTGGGCGATCAGCCTGGTGCCGATATGCTCCACGTTGTTGTACAGGGTCAGGTCGGCCTCACGGCCCTTCTCCACCGCCAGCTTCTCCACGAAGGACTTCAAAATCACCTCACGGGGGTCAGACAGGGAGTAGACCGCATGGCCCATGCCGTAAATCAGCCCCTGATGGTCAAAGGCGTCGCCGCTCAAAATCCTGTTCAGGTAGTTCTGAATCTCGTCCTCATCCTGGTAGTCGGAGATATGCTCCCGAATGTCGTCCATCATCCGCATCACCATCAGGTTGGCACCGCCGTGCTTCTTCCCCTTCAGGGAGCAGAGGGCCGCCGCCATGGTGGAGTAGGTGTCCGAGCCGGAGGAGGTGACCACCCGGGTGGCGAAGGTGGAGTTATTGCCGCCGCCATGCTCCATGTGCAGCAGCAGAGCGATGTCCAGCACGTTGGCCTCCAGCGGAGTGTACTCCATGTTGGGCCGGAGCATCCGGAGGATGTTTTCCGCAATGGACAGCTCCGGGTCAGGCCGATGAATATACATACTGCCGTTCTTGTTATAGTGG
>JAJQET010000104.1 GCA_021201515.1 Clostridiales bacterium
CGTCATCACCGACTGCATCCTCCAGCTCTCCTATGTGAACATCGACCGGGCCATCCTCGCCGGGAATGACCTGATCCTGTCCCTGGCCAACATTCAGTCCCCCACTGAGGCCCTGACCGGCACCAACTCCGGGCAGCAGGCCCTCCGCACCGCCACCCACAACATCCTCTACACTGCCGCCAACAGCGTGGGCGAGGAGGTCAGCGCCATCCCCGTGGCTTACTGGCTGTACATCACCGTAGGCGTGGTGGACGTGGCCCTGGTGGCCCTGTGCGTGCTCTACTTCATCCGCCGCCATGGCAAGATGAAGCAGTGGAAGGCTGCAAACACCGCAAACTAACGAAAAAATCTGCTTCCCAAATAGAGGACCCCGCCGGGAGAGAACTCTCCCGGCGGGGTTGTCTTTCCGGATAGGCTTCCTGAACCGTAAACCAGTAATGGCCTGAGCCATGTCGGAGAATCGTCTCACGGCGCTTTTTTCCGGGAAAACCGCTTGTGACGCATTTCTGCTGCCCGGCTGTGCTATGCTTGTTCCACACAGCCGAAAAGGAGGGATGGGATACGGCGGTTGTGTACTTAGACGGCGTTTTCGCTTTGAATGCGGCGCTGGACGCCCTGCTGCTGTCCGCCGCCGGAAAGCTGACGGGCAGGGCGGTGAAGCCGGGGCGGCTGGCGCTGGCGGCAGCCATCGGCGGGGGATACGCCTGCGCGGTATTCCTGCCCGGACTGGACGGATTAAGCGGCATGGCAGGTCAGGCGGGGTCTATGGCGATGATGCTGTTGGCCGCCTTCGGTGGGCGGATGCTTTGGCCCGGCGGGGGGCTGCTGGCCCTGAGCTGCGCCCTTGGCGGAGCCATCCTTCTGCTGGAACAGCTGGTGGGAAGTCTGACCTATGCCAACGGGATTCCCGGCACAGCCTGGGACGGGGGACTGCTGCTGTTGGCAGGCAGCGGCCTTTGGGCGGCGGCTTCTCTGCTGGAACGCAGTACCAACGGCAAAAGCGGCAGGAAGGTGCCGGTGCTGCTGGAGGTCAACGGGAGGAGGCGGCTATTGACGGCGCTGGTGGACAGCGGCAACGGCCTGCGGGACCCCATCAGCGGGAAGGGGGTGCTGGTCGTACAGTGGGACGCGCTGGCCTCCTGTCTGCCGGAAGCGGTCGCCCGGACGGTCTGCACCGCTCCGGCGGAGCATCTGACAGAGCTCTCGGCGGCATGGCCGGAGGGACGGCTTCGCCTGTTGCCCTGCCGCACGGTACAGCAGGGGGGAGGCTTCCTGTTGGCCTTCACCGCCCAGCATGCAAAGGTGGACGGCGTGGAGCGGGGGGCGACTCCGGTGGCTCTTTCCCCCGTCCAGCTGTCAGACGGAGCCTATCAGGCGCTGATCGGATTATAGGAATAAGGACTGTCATCACAGGAGGGAAAGACCATGTATCAGGAATGCGTTGAGGTTTGGAGAACATACAATGGCTGGAGTCTGGTCGGCCTGTGGCAGACGTTGAAAAAGGCGTGGCGCAGACTGTTGCCACGCCCTGACGGCGTCTATTATGTGGGGGGCAGCGACCTCCTGCCGCCCCTGGACAGACAGGAGGAGCGGCGGCTGCTATTAGCCCTTCGAGCAGGGGACGAACAGGCCAGGGATACGCTGATCGAGCACAATCTTCGGTTGGTGGTCTACCTGGCCAGGCGGTTTGAGAACACCGGCATTAACCTGGATGATCTGGTGTCCATCGGCACCATCGGCCTCATCAAGGCGGTGAACACCTTTGATACGGAGAAGAATATCAAGCTGGCCACCTACGCCTCACGGTGTATTGAAAACGAAATCCTAATGCACCTGCGGAAAACCTCCAACCAGCGGACAGAAATCTCCTTTGACGAGCCGCTGAACACGGACTGGGACGGCAATGAACTGCTTCTGTCCGACGTCCTGGGGACAGAGGAGGATTTGGTGGAGCGGCCTGTGCAGGCAGGGGAGGACAGGCGGCTCCTCTATCTGGCCCTGAATCAGCTGAGCGAGCGGGAAAAGCGTATCATCACCATGCGCTTCGGCCTGGACGGGCGGGACAGCCGCACCCAGAAGGAGGTGGCCGATTCTCTGGGAATTTCCCAGTCCTACATCTCCCGCCTGGAAAAACGCATCATTGGCCGGTTGAAAAAGGAGTTCAGCCGCATCGGATAGCAACATCAGGGGATATCAAGGCGCAGTTATTCCGGCGGACAGCACACCTTGCATGGCTCATAGCCCTGCGCCTGCGCCTCCGCAAGGGAGATCTCGATGCCTCCGTCTTTGACATACCGGCAGGTGGACAGATGATACTTTTCCCCGCTGGCTGTGATGTAGACAAGGATGTCTTCCCCGGAATCACCGGACTCCCCGGCGTCCTCGCCTTCCGCGGCCACGTCTGACCCTGACGCTTCGCCGGATTCAGCGTCAGCACCGGCCTCGGAACTCCATTCGCCGGACAGGGAAGAGGAGGCGGCGTCCTCCGTCCCCAGCGGTTCCGTCTTGGCGTTCAGGGAACCTGCCGCCATCACACACACCAGGAATGCCAGCACAAACATCCACGGCTTTGCCTCGGACAGCCGCCGATGCACAAGGGGATTGGCGGCGGCCGCCGCCAGCAGGAACATCACAGAGGCCGCCGGGGTCTCCAGACTGCCCCACGCGGAGAGGAGGCAGAGCACAGAAAGGCACCAGCCCAGCACCGTACAGAGGGTATGCAGTTTTCCGGGGCGGTCAGCGGTTTTCATGGGGTTTCCTCCGTTCTGAGGCAACATTTCTTACAGCTATTATACTGAAAAAGGTGCTGCCCCGCAAGAAAAATTTCCCGCCCCGGCAGGGTTTGCGCCTTGCCGGGGCAGCGTATTTGTGCTATATTGTTGCCAGAGCGCATAGGCTTGTATGGGTGATTGAAGTGCGGAAAGCAGCGATTTATGCTCTGGCGGTCTGTTGTGTGTTCCTCTCCATTCTGAGCCTGGCAGGGCAGCTTTCGGCTGAGCCAACGGCGGCGGTATCCGGCAGGACGGGAGCGCACATTTTAGTTCTGGATGCCGGGCACGGCGGGGAGGACGGCGGCGCCGTCTCTGTCAGCGGCGTGGCGGAGAGCGGACTGAACCTGTCCATCGTGCTGAAAATTGACGCGCTGGCGGGACTGTATGGGGTGCCGGTGGTTTTGACCCGCACAGAGGACGTCTCTCTGGCGGACGACACAGCCGTCACGCTGCAGGAGCGCAAGCGCAGCGACATTTACAACCGCGTCGTCCTGGCAAATGAAACCCCCAACGCCTGCCTGCTCAGCATCCATCAGAATCATTACACCAGCAGCACAGTCTCCGGTGCCCAGGTCTTTTACCGGAATACGGAGGAGGGGAAGGCTTGGGCCATGCTGACCCAGGCCGCCCTCCGGGAAGCCATCGACCCGGAGAATGACCGGGTGGCCGCGCAGATTCCGGATTCCGTTTACTTACTGAACCATGTCACCTGTCCTGCCATTCTGGTGGAATGTGGCTTCCTGTCCAATCCCCAGGAAGATCAGCTTTTGCAGAGCGATGGGTACCAAAGCAGCCTGGCGGCGACGATTTTTTCTGCCTATTTACAATATTTTATCGGAGAAGTTTCAATATGAAGAATCGCATCACCTTTTACTGTACCAACTGCGGCAATGAATACCCAAAATGGCAGGGGAAGTGTACCGCCTGCGGAAGCTGGAACACCATCGTAGAACAGCCTGCCCAGCCGAAAAAAAACACCGCCGTCACCACGACCCGGCAGCTGAAAGCGCAGCCCCAGCGCATCGATGATGTGGCGCTGACGGAGGAGCTGCGTTTTCGCACAGGCATGAATGAGCTAGACCGGGTTTTGGGCGGCGGCGCCGTCCAGGGAAGTCTGGTTCTGATTGGAGGGGCCCCCGGCATTGGCAAGTCTACCCTGATGCTGCAAATCTGCAATGAGCTGTGCAGGCAGTACACGGTGCTGTATGTCTCCGGGGAGGAATCGGCGCGGCAAATCAAGCTGCGCGCAGCCCGGCTGAACGTTTCCGGGGAAAGCCTCTACCTGCTGAGTGAAACTGCTTTGGAAAACATCACGGACGCGGTGCATCAGGTGGAACCGGACATCCTCATTGTGGACTCGATTCAAACGGTTTCCTCCGGCGCGTCGGACTCCATTCCAGGCAGCGTGGCCCAGGTGAAGCAGTGCACCATGGCGCTGATGGAGTTGGCAAAAGGGGAGGGGCTGACCGTCTTTGTGATCGGCCACATCAATAAGGAGGGGTCCATTGCAGGACCCAAGGTGCTGGAGCATATGGTGGACTGCGTCCTCTCCTTTGAGGGGGAGCAGCAGCAGACCTACCGTATCCTGCGCGCAGTGAAGAATCGCTTCGGGGCGACCAACGAGATCGGCGTCTTTGAAATGCTGGATGAAGGGCTGACCGAGGTGCCAAACCCGTCGGAAATGCTGCTCAGCGGCAGGCCGGCCGGAGCGCCGGGCACCTGCGTCACCTGCGTCATGGAGGGGGCCAGGCCGGTGCTGGCGGAGGTTCAGGCCCTGGTCACCACCTCCAGCTTTGCCAACCCACGGAGGACAAGCAACGGCGTAGAGTACGGGCGCGCCGTGATGCTCATAGCGGTGCTGGAACGGCGGGGCGGTTTGAATATTGGAAACTGCGATTCTTACATCAACGTGATTGGGGGATTGAACCTGGAAGAGCCGGCCGCCGACCTGGCGACGGTGCTGGCCCTTGCGTCCAGCTTCCGGAATAAGGCTGTGCCGGAGGATTTGGCGGCGATTGGCGAGGTGGGCCTGACCGGTGAACTGCGTCCGGTCAACGCGCTGGCACAGCGGCTCAGTGAAGTGCATCGGCTGGGCTTTACCAAGTGCATGATTCCAAGTCGCAACAGCGGAAAACTGCCCGAAGTACCTGGCTTGCAACTGATTCCGGTGAAGAATATCAGAGAAGCCACGGCCGCGCTTTTGTGAGAATACGCGGTGTGCGGCCTGCGCCGCAGCGGTTATCACCACCGCTGCGGCGCAGGCTTTTTGCAAAGATTGACCCTTGACGGCATCCTGTGCGCTGTGGTAAACTATAGGTACTGATACAGATGGAGATACGGAAAGAGAGGAGGCGAAGGGAGCCACCCCGCCGCCATTTTTTAAAGGCAGAAAAGTCAACAAAATAAAAATTTTGTTGACTTTAGGGGAGGGGATCACGCGCTCCTTCGGGAAATCACATGAATTACAGAGCCGAGAGCCCACAGGTGCTGCTGGACTTCCTTTCGTACCATGAGACGGTTAAAGGCCACTCGCAAGGCACCGTGGATGAATATTTTCTGGATTTGCGGAGCTTTTTCCGCTACATGAAGCTCCGCCGGGGGTTGGTGCCTGCCGACACGGAATTTGAAAAAATCACCATTCAGGATATTGACATTGACTTTCTGCGTGGGGTATCCTTAAGTGAGATTTATGATTACCTGTCCTATCTGACCCGTGAAGGACATTTGAACAATGCCTCCCGCGCCAGGAAGGTTTCCACGCTGCGCTCCTTTTTCAAGTTTCTCTCCACAAAAACCCATCTTCTGGAGGACAATCCCATTGAAGGTTTGGATACGCCGAAGGTCAAAAAGGATTTGCCCCGGTACCTGACCCTGGATGAAAGCATTCAGCTTTTGGAGTCGGTGGACGGCGCAAATCAGGAGCGGGATTACTGCATTTTGACATTATTTTTGA